>CALRJJ020000445.1:0-5000 GCA_943367505.1 Flavobacterium psychrophilum
TGTCTTCTTGCGATGGCTCGGCTGCCGGCGCTGGGGCTGCCGTGGGGGCTGAGATAGGTTCGTTCATAGGGTAGCTAGTGGGCAAATTTGCTGCAGTTGGCGCAAAGCTGCTCGCGGCAAAACCAGTGTTTAGACCCAGAGGTGGCTCCGGTGGGGCTGGGGAAAACAGTGAGCGCAAGTTGGCTTGGGCGGCCTCAGCACTCTCAGTGGAGGTTTTGAAAGGATTCGGTGGCAGTGGGGGCACGCTAAATGAAGATGATGGGGAGGATGGGGAGCCAATCAACTTAGAAGCAGATGGGCTTTCTACTGCTTTGAATTCATCATCTAGGGCCGGATGATCTACTGCAGTGGATGTGTATTGTGAGTCTGAGTCAGGCGCTGTTGCTTGTTCCGCTTGAACTGATTGGAGGGAAGTTATGGACTGGATAGATGGGGTTGAAATTGTATCGGTGTGCTGATTGTCAGCACTTATGCTGGCGCTAAGACTAGTCTCAACCGATGGTTCTGCTTCTAGTTCTGCCTCGGGGGCGGCGGGAGCTGGCGTCGAGACAGCGGCTGAATTAGTCAGCGAATTGGTTGGCAGGGGTGGAATGGTGCTGTGTCTAATTGGCGGTATGGTGACGCTTGGGGGCTCTGGCGGCGGGATCACGGGTACTTTTGTGAAACTGCTTGTGCCCACCTCTGGCTGAACACTGTCGGGATCTTTGCTCTCTCTCTCTTTGAACATTGAATCTAAAGCAGACATTGAGCGTGTTACAGCTTCGCTGTTGGTTGAAGGTTCGAAGGATGTGCGTGAGTCTTGCCGTTGCAGGCCTGGGCCTGGTTGTGGCCGACCAATCAATCCGGAATTACCCGAATTGCCGTACATATTGCTATTGGGAGGATCGATTGAGATTTGTGGCCCAATGGTAATTTCTTGAGCTGGTTGAATTTTCGGCGCTGGCATAAATTCGCTGGCGGTTGGTTGCCAGGGCGAGGCTTTGTCGGCGGAAAGTTCTTGCTTCAAGGTGACTGAGATCAAGAGCTGTCTTAACTCGTCAATTTGTTTGGAGATTTCAATAAAGCGGCGTTCAGTGAAGTTGCGCAGACCAATGATCGACTCTTGCAAAACCTCTGGATTACCTGGGCTGGGAGTGACGCCAATAAGCTTGGGTGAGACTAGTCCTTCGGCTTCTAGTTGGGGCCTAATTTGCGATGTAGGCCAGCCTTGCTCGACTAGTTCTTTGATGCGTTCTAAAACAGAGAGATCTTCGTCACGATATTGGCGTTGCTGACCGCGGCCCCGCTTAATTTCCAGGCCGAACATCAGCTCCCAGCGTCTAAGCTGGTGCACGGACAAACCGAGCTTGGCTGCGACGTTATTGATTGACAGCATGTCTGGTGTGGTCATTGTGCCTCCGATATCTCTATACACTAGATTAGCATTAACTAGCGCAGCCGTGCTAGGTACTACGGCTAAATTCTTCAATGACTGATACAGTAATGCTTTAGGCCTACTAACCATTGGTTTGATAAAGCCGATGGACATTTTTTCGCTCGTTGAGGAGACAGCTTAATACTTAAATATTATATGAGATAGTTGAGCGGCGAAACAAAAAAGAATGAGGTACAGGTTTCCCTGTACCCCATCCAGTTTTGCCCATTCCTTAGAATGGAAGCTCGAGGCTAGTCGCAGTAGTTATAGCAACCACGGTCGCCGCGGATGTAGCCGGTGTAGCGGGCCCGTCCGTACTGGTCGACGTAGACCTCGCGGTCATTGCGGTCGAAGTAGTAGTAGGGGCGCTGGAGCATCGGACGATCGTAGCGATCGTAGCGATCATACCGGTCGTAGCGCGGAACAGGGATGATCACCACCGGCGGGCGATAACCACGATAGCCGTGGTCCCAGCCACGATTGTCCCAACCGCGATGACCACCATTCCAGCCGTAGCGATCGGTGATGGTGACGCCGTTGCGGCCACCGATGTTGAGCGAGGTGCCCCAGGGGCTGACCTGGACGTTGACGCCGCCGCTACCACCGTGGTGATGCTGGGCGAATGCGGTGCTGCTGAAAGCGAAGCTGGCAACCACCGCGAGAAGAGCAAGGAACTTCTTCATAAGTGACTCCTGACGTTTGGTCCTAGCACAACTACCAACATTGGCAGTTAGTGTTCGGAGAGGTTAGTGCAGACGATTTGTTGTTAAGAGACCACCAACTACTGTCAGTCTGCGTGACCGAAGTTGATGCCTAGAACCCTGGCAAATTTCAATAGAAATATCAGTTGACCTGAAGACCGCCCGTTATGCTGCTCCAAAAAGATGGAGACAAAAGCATTGAATTCTCGATAGAGTGGGGGGTTAGGTCGGAACTTGTATTTTTTTTCGAAGGATTGTGGGTGTAAAGGATAATCGCACCCTAACAAAGGCCCTGTCGATGACACAATAGGAGGTTGCGTATTTGTCTCACTAATTTTGTTACAGCGAAATCTCGACCAGTTAGCCGCTTTACAATTAGCTTTGCGAACAAAAACGCCCTGGCGCTATTACAATAAACAACGATATTCTCAGCGCAGCTGAACGATATCTGCTTAGTGCTTGCTAGCGCAGGTTAGCTTCGGTTTTAACAGTGCATTCAACTCAGAGGTAGCTTTGAAAGACGAATCTAAAGACGGCCAGGGTAAAAACCGCCGCGCTATTGTTCTGGTTGTAGATGGCTGCGGTATTGGCGCTGCTCCTGACCATGCCGACTTTGGCGATAGTGGCGACTGCAATAGTCTGGCTAATTGCGCCCGTGAGCTAGGTGGTTTGGCCTTGCCCAATCTGGCTAAGCTTGGTTTAGGTAATATCGCCCCTGTTGCTGGGGTCGCACCTGTTGCCAAGCCTACCGGCATGTTTGGACGCTTGCAAGAAGAAAGCAACGGTAAAGATACTCAGACTGGCCATTGGGAAATGATGGGCATCATTAGCCCTACAGCGTTCCCAATGTTTTATGACGGCTTCCCTCCAGAAGTAATCGATCGTTTTATTGCTGAGACTGGCTGCAAAGGCATTCTCTGCAATAAACCTGCTTCTGGCACTGTGATTTTGGACGAACTAGGTGACGAGCATCGGCGCACTGGTTTCCCCATTGTCTACACTTCGGGAGACAGTGTTTTTCAGGTGGCGACCCACGTTGACACTGTTCCGCTAGCGACTCTCTATCAATGGTGTGAGATCGCCCGCAAAATTCTGGATGGCCCTTACCGGGTTGGTCGTGTCATTGCTCGACCCTTTAACG
The DNA here is from genome assembly GCA_943367505.1 of Flavobacterium psychrophilum. Lineage (GTDB taxonomy): Bacteria > Cyanobacteriota > Vampirovibrionia > Obscuribacterales > Obscuribacteraceae. Next base: position 3,257 of record CALRJJ020000445.1, read on the forward strand.
GTGAGAGTGGCTCATACAAGCGCTTGTCTGGCGATCGCCATGACTATGCCGTACCGCCACCAGCAAAAACGTTCTTAGACAATGCCTTAGATTCGGGTCTAGGAGTTTTCGGCATCGGCAAAATCGAAGATATTTTTGTTGGTAATGGTTTGTCTCACGCCAAGCACACCGGCACCAATGTCGAGGGCCTGGAGCTTACGCTGAAAGCTATCAATGGTGACATTGATATGAACTCTGTGCAGATTAGTTCGACTCGACCAGACCGCATGGGTCTTATTTTTACAAACCTAGTAGACACCGATTCGCTTTATGGTCATCGACGGGATGTTAAAGGCTACGGTCATGCTCTTGAAGAAATTGACCAGTGGCTCGGGCGCATTATCGCTGCTATGCAACCAGAAGATTTATTGCTGATTTCGTCAGACCATGGCAACGACCCGACTGCGCCCGGAACCGACCACACCCGTGAATTTGTTCCGTTGGTTGGTTATAGTCCATCGCTCGTATCTGCCGATATTGGCATTCGCCATGGCTTTGCTGACATAGCCGGATCACTGTCATCTTGGCTCAACATTGGCTGGACTGGAGCTGGCCAGTCGTTTATACCAGCGGCTCTGACGCCAGCTAACTAGTGCAACGTTGACGAGCAGAGAGAAGAGAAAAGAGGAAAGAACTTGAAGCTGAGGAATGCAAAACGCATCGATTTTACCGGTACTTGCCCTGAGTTTGATTTTTTCGAAAAATTCTCAGATGCAACTATCGATTTGATTCGCAACAAAGAAAAGGCTGAAGTAGTAATCGTCGTTGATCGGGCTTTCGGCTTTGCCGCCAGTCATCTCAAAGATAATGCGGCGGAGCCCCATCTGATTTCGGATCACTTGAACCTAACTGGCGACAATCCCCTGGTTGGGCCGAATAACCCCATCGGCGAACGTTTTCCTGTGGTCAATAATATCTACCTCTCAGCTGCCGATACCATCGACCAGGAAGAGACTTGGACGATGGGAAACCCTTTGAGTAAACTGCGCAGTGGTATCGTAGCTGGTGTCAAGTATGGTGCGGTTCCCGGCCCGGCTGAGCTTGATTTGCTCTACAGCATGGGTGCCCATTTCTATAACTGGAACACCGTGCCGACGATGATTATCGCCGCCCACGCTGGTTTGAAAGTGTTGGCTTTGGCCGTGCCTGAAGGGGGCGTTTTGCCCGATCAAGTGCTCATGGCGATTAACAGATAAACGAAAGGAGAATCATGATTAAGTCAGCGCCGAGAACGGCATCCGAAGCTGTTATCGCCCTTAAGAAGCTCAGCTCAGAAGTACCAGTGGCAGCCGTGGTCTTGGGCTCTGGTGTGAGTGTTTTAGACAAATTGGTAGACCCGCTGGTTTTGCCCTATCAAGATCTCTTCGGCATGGCACCAGGAGTAGCTGGCCATTCTGGCACTCTTACTGTTGGTCGTATTGCTGAGGGCGGGCCGCTAGTTGCTGTGCTGCGCGGCCGCTTTCATCTCTACGAAGGGTATGATTGGCCCACTGTAACCTTGGCCACAAGGGCGATTGTTGAGTGGGGCGTGCCCAATTTGCTTCTCACAAATGCCGCTGGAGGCCTCAATCTCGATTTCTCTGTAGGCGATTTGATGGTGCTGACTGGCTATCGCGATCACCTTAATCCACAACTTAAGGAGACAGGGCTGCTCCCTGCAATTGCCAAACCGGCCACTGATTGCCGCAATAAACTTACCGAAAAG
>CALRJJ020000446.1:0-4997 GCA_943367505.1 Flavobacterium psychrophilum
AAAATCTTACCTGACTGCTTCAACTCAACCACACCTGCTAGATGAGCATCACGCACCGCTGTGCGACGAGCCAAAGCGCCATCATCATCGCCGTCTAGGCCAGTTACGATAAATTGCATAAAATCCTCATCTAGTTAAGGTGTTATTTAGCCTGTTATCTATTTCTCTTTAGCAATGGCAGCTCTCAAGCTCGCTTCAAAAGCAACAAGAGTTTCGTGCACATCAGCTTTAGAGTGAACGGTTGAAATAAAGGCTGATTCAAATTGCGAAGGTGGCCAGTAAATACCGCGCTCAAGAAGACCACGCCAAACTTTGCCAAACAACTCAGTGTCGCAAGTAAGAGCGCTCTCAAAGTCGGTCACTGGTTTATCTGTAAAGAAGAAGCTGACCATACCAGGCACATGAGTTACTTGCAGTGGCACAGCAATGTCTTCTTTGGCAGCAATTTCTTTCAATCCATTTGCCAGTAGTTCAGTGATTTCACCAAGTCTGGCGTATGGTTTATTGGCCTTTAAGAAACGCAATTGCGCGAGCCCTGCGGCCATTGCCAGTGGGTTACCAGAAAGAGTTCCGGCTTGATAAACAGAACCTTGCGGAGCAATATGTTCCATTACATCTCTGCGGCCACCATAGGCGCCCACAGGAAGACCACCACCAATGACTTTGCCGAAGCAGCTCAAGTCTGGTTTAACCTTATGCAGCTCTTGAGCACCGCCAAAGGCTACTCTAAAGCCAGTCATGACTTCGTCGTAAATTAGCAGGGCGCCAGAATCTTTGCAGAGCCCGACCATACATTTGATGAATTCATCAGATGGCTTTATCAATCCAGCATTGCCAACAATTGGCTCAACAATAATGGCAGCAATTTCGTCGCTCTTCTTAGCGAAAGCTTCACGCAAAGCATCAACATCGTTGTAAGGCAATGACAGTGTGAGCTTGGTCAACTCTTCTGGTGCGCCCGGGGAGCTTGAAATTCCCAGGGTAGCCAGGCCAGAACCAGCCTTTACCAAGAACGAATCAGCATGACCATGGTAGCAGCCGTCAAATTTGACTATCAAACTACGCTTGGTGAAAGCACGAGCTAAACGAATAGCCGACATACAAGCTTCAGTGCCAGAGTTGACCATGCGAACCATTTCGAGGGATGGCACTATTTCACAAATAAGTTCGGCCATTTCAACTTCGGCTCGTGAGGGTGCACCAAAGCTGGTGCTATTGCGAACGGCGGTTTCGATGGCTTCCATTACCCGTGGATGGCAATGACCAAGAATCATGGCTCCCCAAGAGCCGACATAATCTAGGTAGCGATTTTTGTCTTCATCAAACATGTGCGGGCCGTCAGCATGGGCCATGAATATCGGTTCACGACCAACTGATTTACAAGCGCGTACTGGTGAATTTACTCCACCGGGAATACGTTCTAAAGCCCGAGCAAACAACTTGCTTGAACGCTCGAAAGTAAATGGCTGCAGCGCAGGAGCTTTAGCCTTACCGTGAAGCGAGTGAATATCAACTTTTTCGTGGGTTTCCGTGTTGTCGCCTTGAGACTTTTCTGACTTGTCTTTATCTGCTGACTTATCTGCCGATTTATCAGCTGACTTATCGGCGGTGGCATTAGAACCCATGATCTGCACCTATATTATTGGAGAGTTAGTTTGATTAGACTGTTTGGGTTAGCCCGAGTACTCTTTGAACAACTGGTTCTGTCATTTTGATGGCCTTTTCACCAGCCTGGAAATGACGCATTTTGTGATCAGCATCGAAGAGATACAAGGCTGGCACATATTTATTTTCGAAGCGATCAGTGATTGTGTGCCAGTTGTCGACAACACAGGGCTGCCTTACTTCGTATTCATCAATAGCTTTTTTCACTTCTGCCACATCAGTGTCTGATTCTTGACGAGGCATGTGAACAGAAATTATCTTCAGACCTTTAGGACCATACTCATCAATCCAGCGATTGAGGTCTGGCAAAGACTCTTTGCAGATTCCACAACTGATTGCCCAGTAGTGAATTAAAACGGGATGACCTTTGAGGTCTTCTTCTGTGATTGGTGGGCTATTAAACCAGTCCGTTCCGCCTTCAAGAGATGGTAGGGGAGCGTCCATTCGCAGTGGCATAAGGTTCTCCTGTTGAATCAGACTAAATCCGTCTAGATAATTCTAACTCTTAAATAGAGCAAAAGAGCCGCCCAAAGGACGGCTCTTTCAATTTCGATATGCAGATCTTAAACGGAAAGAGGCTTTTGACCTGGTTTCCAATCGGCTGCGCAAAGCCCACCGGTCTTGAGTGCTTCAAGAACGCGAAGAGTTTCGTCAACAGAACGACCAATGTTCAAGCCGTGTACGACTTGATATTGAAGAACGCCGTCTTGGTCAATGATAAACAAACCGCGAAGAGCGATACCTTTATCTTCGATCAATACGCCGTAGTCGCGGCTTACATCTTTGGTGATGTCAGAAGCGAGAACGTATTTAACTGGTCCAAGTCCACCCTGGGCTTCAGGGGTGTTGATCCAAGCTCTGTGGCTGAATACGCTGTCTGTAGAGATAGCGAGAACTTCAGCGCCAGCTTTTTTAACTTCGTCATACTTCTCAGAGAAAGCCTTCAGTTCGGTAGGGCAAACGAAGGTGAAATCGAGAGGATAGAAGAAAAGAACAAGCCACTTGCCTTTGTAATCTGACAATTTGACATTTTCTTTCAAGGTCTTCAGATCCTTGGTAGAAGGCATATCAAAGTCAGGAGCTCTTTTTCCAACTTGCAACATAGAGATTATTTCTCCAAAAAAACTTTGTGTAGGTATCAAGTCATCCAATATTAGGGGGCTGTGCTTAATTCCTTTATATGTTTAATGGAAAGCTCACAATTCAAAAGCGCTGCTTTTAAGTTGGATTATTTCGTTTTATTGAGTGCTAGCCAATCGTTCAAGTCTTTTTGCAGGGCATTCTCTGCAACATACTTAATTATGAGAGGACTATTAACCTCCCAGCCGATCGTAAGCAAATGGTAGAGGTGCTCTTTTGGCGTATTGCTGTATTTACTGCGGCCGAGTTCGGCTTCGTTCACTGCATCAGACATGGCTTCCTCCTTAATGAATTGCTCTTTACAAAGAATCAGCTAGACCAGCCATAAATCACTTCTACTTATACAATCTGCTAATGAATGTGTTATCAAATCTTACCGATTCTTGCGAATTAGGGTCTATTTAAGGCAACTTCGTTTGACCACGAAGATAGGGTTTGGTACTATTCGAGTTCGCTTGTCCGCTCTTAGCAACAGGTTTTACGTTTTGCGTAGAGCTGGGGCTTGAGAATGGCCAATATAAGACATGGGCAAATATTAGCCATGGTTCTTTCAAGACATGTCTATATAGACGGGAAATGACTCGCCTGAGTTCAATAGCTGGAGACGAAAATGTTCGCGATTGTTGAAGCCTGCGGAAGGCAATATGAATTACACGCTGGTCGTTATATCGACATCGATATGTCTGGCGAAGAAGAAGGTTCGGTTCACGTCTTTGACCGCGTGCTAATGCTGGTCGACGGAGCAGGCTCCACTATCGGCGCTCCTTATATTCAAGGTGCAAAAGTAACCGGCAAAGTAATTTCCAAATTGGAAGTTAACGATGTGCACGGCCGCATTCAGTCGACAATCAAATCCAACAAAGTGATTGTCTACCACATGAAATCTAAAAAAGGGACTCGTAAGAAACAGGGTCACAGAGTTCAATCGACTCGCGTGATGATTGAATCAATCGAAGTCGACAACAAAGTTGTAGCTAAAGCTGAAAAAGCTGCCGCCAAAGCTTAAGTAGAAGGAGTTACCTCTCAATGGCACATAAGAAGGGCGCGGGCTCTACAAGAAACGGCAGAGACAGCCAACCGAAGCGCCTCGGCGTCAAAGTCTACGGTGGTGAAGCAGTCACCTCTGGCAATATCCTCGTAAGACAGCGCGGCACTAAAATCCATCCCGGATTCAACGTCATGCGCGGATCTGACGACACTCTCTTTTCAGTTATCCAAGGGATTGTTCGTTACGAAGAATCTAGAGGACGCAAGTTGGTAAGTGTCTACCCAGTTTGATACACCAGCTCCAAAAGCCTTAAATCAACTCTTGTCAGAGCTGCGCCGCGATAGCGGGGCGGCTCTTGCAGCAAGAGAGGTACCAGCCAACTCCAAGGGAGCGTCAGCTGGGAGTTCAGAAGAGAGCATAGTCACCGGAGTAGCCTACGACTCCCGCCACGTCGAGCCAGGCAATGCCTTCTTCTCTATCGAAGGCTACACGGTAGACGGCAACAAGTTCATCAACCAAGCCATTGAAAAAGGCGCCAGCGTAATCTTTTCAGAAAAAGAATCTGGCCCTTATAGTGTTCCCCTCATAGTCGTCAAAGATGTACGGGCCGCTATTGCTGCTGTTTCTAGCGATATTTTTGAAGCGCCCAGCAAAAAACTGCGCCTTCTGGGTGTCACTGGTACTAATGGCAAAACCACAACAACGCACTTAATTGAGCAAATACTCAATGCCAACGGACAGCCCACGGGCTTAATTGGCACCCTGGGTGCTCGCATTCCTTCTTTCAAAGATGGGAAATACTTAGGCGAAAGCGAATACTTAGACGTCAAGCACACCACTCCGCAGGCTTCAGACTTGCAAGCATTGCTCTACACCATGGCCAATCGCGGTGTAAAACAAATCGCCATGGAAGTATCGAGCCATGCCCTCGCTCTCAAAAGAGTCTACGGTTGTCACTTTGCAGCAGCCTGCCTGAGCAATGTCACCCAAGACCACCTAGATTTCCACAAAACCATGGAGCATTACTGGCAATCTAAGCGCCAGCTCTTTGAGATGCTTGGCAAAAGTGCAGTTAATCCGCGCACTGCAGTTATTAATCTAGACGATGAACTGGCCCCTGAATTCATCAAAGCCACAGCTAAAGACATCAATCTCATTACCTATGGCTACAGCGAAAAAGCCTCTATTCACGTAAAAAAAGGCA
>CALRJJ020000447.1:0-4994 GCA_943367505.1 Flavobacterium psychrophilum
AGAGCGTGGGGAAGCATGACTCTACCTCAAACTGGCAAAGCGACTGGTTCGTCTGCCTGGGGGGCTTGGAAGATATCGATGTCTTTATTGGCAAAAATGTTGTCAGTTTCTTCATTGCAGAAGGTACTAACTTCACCGATTACGCTGACGCCGTTGACTGGCACAAACTCGTGCCAAATTCCTGATGTCAGAGTTATTCTTGTGCCGGCTGGCATCTCAAATGGTACGCCCGATTGGCGAGTTTCCATTTTGCGATTGATTTTTACTTCAACTGTGCCTTCGGCCTTATGCTCGCCTGGATTTTTAGACCAGAGTGTAATTTTCAGTGTGCCGTGTCGACAAATAATGTCTTCTTTTTTCTCATAGTGAGTATGGGCTGGAGTGACCATGCCTTCTCTTGCGTACATGATTTTTTCGCAGTATTCGGGCTCGTTGGCAAGAAGAACTTCAACTAAGCCAGCTTTTGTATAGTCGCCAAGACCAAAGTCTGTGGCTGACCATTCAGGCTGAGGTGGAAGCACCCAGTTATGCTGTTTTAGGCAGTCTGCTGCTTCTCGACAAAGTTGATTGATTTCGCTTTGCTTCATAAGGTACTCCTGACAATTATTAGTTAGCTACTTATTTCTTGGCAGCAGCTACTGGCTCTTTGATATATTTCATGGCGCTAGAGGCACTCTCGCCATGGTGGAGAACCGCTTGGAGAGCCTGTGTCATCCCTTTAGGGTCGCTATGTTGGATGATATTGCGGCCGTAAATGATGCCAGCAACACCCTGAGCCACTAATTTTTCAGTGTGTTGAAGCACTTCGATATTAGAAGCGCGGCCACCGCCTCTCACGCAGACAGGTACTCCTGAAGCCGCTTCGATGACGCGATGGAATTCTTCTTCTGGTTCAGTTGAATCTGTTTTGATGATGTCAGCACCTAGTTCAGCCGCCATGCGGGCCAGGGTAACGACCCGGGCTGGTGTGCCATCGCCAACCATGCCGTCTTTGCTACGCTTGAATGAGAGTGGCTCAATACCCATAGGCATGCCGTAGCGATCGCAGACATTTTTTAAACGCAAGATATTGCGCACGCACTGATTGAGCATTTCTGGGTATTCATCAACTTGCAGTAGGTTCAATAAAATGCAGGCGGCATCAAGGCGTACTGCCACTTCGACGGCTTCTTCATAGGCTTCGCAGAACAACTTAGAAGAAGGCAGTACATCGTTGTAGAAGTTAGCAGTATCGGCTCTTAGCATCAGGGCTGGCTTGTTGCGTCCAGGTAGCTTTTGCAGGTGTGGTGCTTCGCCGGGCGAGAGCAGCATGGCGTCAGGGTTGGCATCTGTCAGGGTCGAGACAGTTTTCTCCATGTTCTCAATGCCTTCTAAGAAAGCAGCATTGTTGAATAGAGCATGGTCAACAGCTACAACAAAAGTGCGCTTAGAAGTTGGATGAAAGAGACGGTTTAGACGATAAAGCATGGCAACACCCGCATAAGTTTTCAACAATAAACTGGGCTAAGCGCCCTTGGGGCGCTCTTGAATGATGGCAAATTCTATCATGTGCCTTTGGTTAGAGTTTGCCTGGCCGACCTTCAAGCGCGACTTTAATAAAAGGTACTGCCACATCGGTTATGATTTCTTGCCTGTCAATATCTTTGGGTTGGCAATTTTGAACTGTAGCCACGGGCTTCAAGGCGAGGAGTAATTGACTATGCAACAGCTTTGCGAAAAGAAAGATGAATTGCTCTCTGGTCTTGATCGTGGTGAAGCAATCCCGGCGCATTTGTACACGGATCCGGCAATTACAGCCCAAGAGATTGAGAAGATTTTTCGCAAGTCGTGGCAGTATATTGGGCCGACTCAAAAACTTTCCAATGTCGGTGATTACATCACTGGCTATGTAGGTGAGATTCCTGTTGTAGTTATCCGCAACGAAAATGGTCTTGAAGGATTTATCAATGTCTGCAGGCACAGACGCCATGAAGTGATGAAAGGCTGCGGCAATGCCAAAATTATGCAGTGTGCCTACCATGCCTGGACTTACGATATCAAGGGTGCCTTAAAGGCTGCCCCCCGCGCCGACCGCGAACCTAATTTTGCTACTGCTGACTATCCGTTGCTTCCTATAAAGGTAGACACCCTTGGCCCCTGGGTCTTCGCCAATGCTGATGAAAACTGTAAGTCACTAGAGTCATTTTATGGACCGGTGCTAGACATCATTGCTGCCAGTGGCCTTGATTTGAATACCCTTGAATTATACGAGCGCAGTGAATGGCAATCTGGTGCCAATTGGAAAACCATGCTCGAGAATTATTTGGAGTGCTATCACTGTGCTGTGGCCCACCCTGGATTCTCGGCTGCAATTGATGTGGACCAGGATAGTTATAAACTGACCTCCCATGATTGGTTCTTGAGCCAAGTTGGTCATGTGCGGCAGTCAGCTTTAGAAGGCAAAACCAGAATCAAAATTTATGATGCTGCTGGCTCCGTCAAGCAAGCTCAGTATCATTTGCTCTGGCCCAATTTTACGATCAATATAAATCCAGGCTTCCCCAATTTGTCTATCGATGTCTGGCTGCCGCTGGGACCGAATCAGGCCAAAGGATTTTCAGAGCAGTATTTTGCACCCGGTGTTGATAAGAAGTGGGCCCAGGAACTGATTGATTTCAATACCGAAGTGGGTCAAGAAGATGATGTTCTCACGAACTCTGTTCAGCGTGGATTGATTGGTGGTGTACCGAGTGTGGGACGCTTCCTCACTAATAGCGAACATCTCTGTATTCAATTCCAAAAGTTGATCGTCAAAGCCCTTTATTGATAATTTTGACTTTGATGAATAGCCTCGCTCGAAAATTTGTAGCCTGCTGTTTTTCACTGCTGTTTGTTTCCGTGCCCTCTTGCTCAGCTGCTAGTTCTGATGAATTGCGCATTGATGAGTTGGCCAATGATATTTTGCGCAAAGAGATTGACTTAGAGCGTTACTACCTTCAGTATCGCGTGGAAGGGACAAAAGAGCCGAAGTATCGTCGTGCTCGTTATTTCGCTTTTCAGGTTTCGTCAGCCATGACTTCCATGGCTTCTAACATCACTAACGTAGCTCTTTGTGGTAGCCATACTAAGGTGCCTGATCGTATTTCGGTGCGTGGCTCTCGCCAGGGTCTAGAGGCTGGTTTGGTGGGAATTCTTCTCGATGGCGGCAGCTCTGCCGTTGAACTTTTCTCTAATGGTTATACGGCCATTAGGCATATTCGCAATGGCACCAGCCCTGGTGCTGCGGTGAAGAATGTGGTGGCAAGAATTAAAGAAATCGACGCCATGATGGCAGAACGTGATGCCTTGATGAAGAAGAATCCAGATCTTCTATCAATCAGTGTTTGTCAGGCGGAAGGTCGTGTGTTGAAGAGCTTTCGTGATTGGTGCTTGTCTGAGTTTGCCGATGTTTATGCTGATGTGAAGTCGACTCAGGCGAGCTTTAATGTGTATTACATATTGGATATTGCCGCTGACAGTGCCTACACAGCTTCGCAGCTTCTTGCTATTAAATCGTTGACCAAGCCTGAGTTAGGAAATGCTTCTGCTAACACCGGCATGGTCGGTGATACCCTTGGTATTATCAGCGCTCCGGCCAGTGCTAAGTCATACAATATGTTCTATCGCTACTGGCGCAAGCGTCTATCGGCTACTTTAAAAGAAGACCTCAGCAGCGCTGAAAAAGAGACTAAAGCGGCCATGGACGAGTTGAACAGCGAGCTTGCTTCGCGGGACATTACCATTCTTAAAACTGCTGCTTCCGTTCAGAACCGAGTTTCTGTCTATGTGCTCTGGTCTGCTCGCTATGACAAGTATATTGAGCAAGGACTGATTGACCAGCGGCACCAGAACAAAGTGGCTTTGCAGGGTGTGATTTCTGGACCGGCTATTTCAGGAACATATTTGGCCCAAGATATCTTAGCTTCAGTTGCTCTTAATCGCCTGCGCGAAAGGCCGAAGGCCGCTAATAATCTGTATCTTGCTGGTGGTATTGCCTCAACAGTTGGTTCTGCTTCTTCTCTAGCGCTGACCAATTATTTGCTGATAGATCAGCTGCGCTATCAAAAGAAAATGCGGGCAAAAGGTTTATTACCAGAGCAATTGTTGGCTGCCAGGCTTAAGACTTTGGATGAGCTAGACGAGCGTCTTGTGGCTGCGGAGAAGTAAGTTTCCAAATCGAGCGAATTGGCCAAGATTGCAGCCTCTTTCTATAAACTCTTGGGCCCATGGTTAAAAAGGTTCCTGAAACATTTTACTGACTCTGAGGCAACCACTTACAAGAGCACTTTGGGTCGTGGACGTAAGCATGTTCATGGCAAACCAGGACAGTATGAACCAATGACACCATCTTCTAAACCACTTACTCTTGAATAGAAGTGCCACAAAAAAGATCGGTGGTAGTAGATAAAAGAACATTATGTAAGAACTAGCAAAACGCGGGAGAAGTTCTGCCGAGACAAAAGGTGCAGTTATTATCGTGGTAAGGCAGCAGAAAAAGAAGCTTGCGTGTGGATACCAGAGGAAAGACGTCCATATGGCCAGCTGAGACAAATTGCTTAATGCTGCAGGTGATTTGTTTTTCTCCCAGGATTGCTGAATCTGAGCGTTTCCTGATGACGCGTTGGTTCCTGCAGAATCTAGGTCTTGCGGTTCGTCCATTAAGTCCTCAACCCGTGCAATTCTTAGCCCTAGTTCCCTAAGCTGATGCTATCAGCTTTTGTAAATTACGACTCTACCTTTCGGTGCTTTCATTTGAGAAATAGTTGCATATACAACTATTTCTCAAAACCACTCTTGGGTTCGCTCTGTTGAAAATGAATGTACATAATGGCTTTCATATCAGGAGTGCCGATCATTGCCCAGCTTCCATCGGCCAAGGGGTAGGTCAAAATATGAAGGCCTGAGCCAATGTCGCGATGATGCGGACCAGCCAATTTGACTATGTCTTGCACCGTGGCGTTCTTTGGTAAGCCTTC
>CALRJJ020000448.1:0-4959 GCA_943367505.1 Flavobacterium psychrophilum
ATTGCATGTTGAACGCTACAAGTAACGCACAAAAGACAACTACCAATCGTTCGCAGATCATCAACTATTCCTTTTGGTTCAAGGCTAAAAGAGGTCCAAGCAATTTCGGGTATGAAAAGCTCGGAATAATATTATCTCTTCCCAGCAAAATAGAGCATAAATTGAAGGCGATATGACCAGTTCGCAATTGAAAAAATTGATCTCCATGGAAAAGACAGAGCGCTTTCTCTTCCACGGCTCCGGTCTTAGGCTCGAAATACTTGAGCCTCGGCAAGCATACACTGTCGTAGATGGAGTCAATTTGCCTGATGGTCCTCCTGCAATATTCGCTACGCACTTAGTGGATTACGCTCTATTCATGGCTCTGATTAATCGCGACACCTGCCCTCTTGGTACAAGGTATGGTTGCGCCTATGAAGAAGGCCTGCTTAAATTTACGGCCTCCAGTCATACCCTCAACCAACTCGGCCCAGAAACGAGGGGCTATGTGCACGTCCTGGAACGTGATTGTTTTACCCTCAGGGGCGGCTCAGAATGGCTCAGCCTGAGGCCTGTGTCGGTTTCAAAAGAGAACATAATCGAAGTAAAGTGGTCAGATTTCAATCAGCCAATCGAAGAAGTCGTCCACGAACTTTAGTGAAAATTATAGGAGTGCCTTAAGTGAATATCCTAGCCTACACTCGACTACCAGATTTGAGCTGTTGATATTTTTTCATCCAGCCGCGATTAAGATCCACTTGCTCATAGCCAAACCGTTCTCCATTTATGCGCACAGTTTGATTGGGAGAGACCCACTGGCGATTGGCATCATAGTGGCCGCCTCTTACGCCAAATCCAACCTTTCCGGAAGCATTACCGGTAGCACCGAATATAGTATCGGTACCTTCCTTCCAAGCCTTATTAATAGCATCCATGTATCTCGGATTATTGGACCAGCCCGGGTTGTGAGTCGGATAGTACTTACCGGTTAGAGCTTGCATAATAGTCTGGTTGCGAGAGGCAGCTCTATTCATAACTTCTTCGGCAAACGCCAACTGTGCTGCTGGCCCTTGCGAACCTACTTCAGAATGCATTCTTCCAGCAAAAGCAGCCATAACCCGTGGATCTTTCAACTGAGAATCAAACTGCGATCTATCAACTGCTCCGGGTATCAAATTCGGTGCAACATTATCTCGACCGTCAGTGCTTCTATCAGCACGTGAATCTCGTGGCGTTTCAGGAACAGTGCGGCGCTCAGAGCCGGGCAGACTCCGTTGCGCTGGCTTGGATGTATCTGAGGCATCGACTTTAAGAGTATCTGCTTGGGCCTGGGCTAGATTCGAGTATCCCTTTCCTTGGTAATCAACAGAATTTCCTTGTCCATCACGCTGCTTCTCGAAAGAGCCGTCTGCGCTTGAAATACCTCTTAGCGCAGTTTTCTCGCGGCCATCGGCGCCACTATCAAAGAGGTGCACCATTTGCCTGTTGCCGGCCCCTTCGACTTCGAATCGCAGCTTACGCTCACTACCAGAACTATCACGGTAGCTCATGCTTGTGATACCAGCATTAGCCAAATCGCGAACTGTGGCTAGCTTCTGCTCAGGGGTGGCATCGTTACTAAAAAGCATGGCTGCCTTTGCTTCCGGTGTCTTATCTGCAGGCTTATCGGCAGGTTTATCTGTAGGCTTATCAGCATTTCTGTCAGAGCTTCTGTCGCCACTCCTATCTGCCGATGGTGTAGCAGCCGACTTGTCATTTACAGGAGCGCTCAAAGTAGAATCGCCAGCCTTACTCTTATTACCGGTCAATTCATCAATCGATCCAAATTGCAGAACACCAGAGTTGAGGGCCGCTTTATCTAAGGTTGGATCAGTACCAGCACGATTAACCGTTGCTGCGTGCCAGTTAGAGCTAACATCTAGACATTGCCGAGAGATGTTACTCCACTCAGAGGGCTGAGCAGGTGAAAAATTTTCTTGAGTTTCTTTCCACGGCCGAGCCTCGCACTGTGAGGCTTCCGCACTGCTTTTAGTCATAAAAACTTTTAGTTGCGCTGGTAATATTCGGGGACTAGTCAAATTGCAGAAATGCAATTGGCAGAGCTGACACTTCGACTGAGTAGCAGAACTGTATCAGCCCCGAAGTGAAACTCTCGTGAAAGTTAATCTCAAAAAAAAGGAATTTTTAAAGCCTCAACCTACCGCTGCGGCAGGCCTCGGTGAACAGCTTATAGTCAGACTCAGTAACGGCTGCATACGATAGGGCATACTCTGACATTGAACTGGCAAACCTGTCGCCCTTACCTATATAGTCAGCAATTACCGCAGCCTCACCAGATTTCGCATGGGCTTTCGCCAGCACTTGTCCAGCGAAATTACTCAGTTGCACCATGGTGAATTTGGTCCATCTTGCCGGGTTGGGCGACATCTTCACGTCTCTCAACTGACGAACATAGAACTGCCGTTTTGTTGCTCCGCCAGTCCAGCCAAGAAACATATCACTAGCCGACTGCATAATTCGCTGACCGACAACAATACGCTGGCCGCTGTTCTCAAATTTACTAGGAGCGGTATATGGCTCCAACACTGACTGTCGCGCTTCTTTTACTTGAAGAATGAGGAAGTCATCGTTGGCACCAACGAGCAGAACCACGGCACAGAATGTTCCTACGCTGCCAGTACCGACAACCTTCATGGCGATGTCAGTCAACTCAAAATGCTTGAGCAGACCAGAGCGATCGGGAGAGAGCGACTCAAGATATTTTTCATAGGCCTTGTAAACTTTCTCTGAAAGTTCTGGTGCATGGTAAAGCAATGGCGGCATCTCTTTAAAGCGCCAGCTGCCATTGTGCCTCTCTATGAGCTTCTTCTGCAATGACTCAGGGGAAGATTTTGTAATCTCCTTATGCAAATTCTTGCGCCGCCGAGCCGCTAATTCGTGATCAGCACTTTCGATAAACGACTCGTAATCGATTTTCGAGTACCAAACATCGAGCAATCTTGCTTTGGCATACTTGGCCATCTCAATCTGGTACGACTGAGCCATTTCAAAGGCAGCCTTCTGGCAAGTCTTGGTAGACATACCAATTGAATTTCCAGCCAGAACTAAACTGGCCGCTAGTCGTTTTATGTCCCATTCAAATGGCGCCGGATGGGTCTCATCAAAGTCGTTGAGGTCAATAATGATGTTGCGCTCGGGAGTAGCAAATGCTCCGAAATTAAGCACGTGGCAGTCACCACAACATTGCACAATGACTCCAGAATTTGGCTGGGCAGCGAGGTCTGCAGCCATCACCGCAGCAGCACCACGATAAAACGTAAATGGCGAAATCGACATGCGGCTATGCCGGATTGGCACCAATTCTTGTAGCCGCCCCTCATTAGTCTGCTCAATTATCTCTACGGGATCACGTCGGCCAGGTTGACCTTCCTTCATTGCATTAGCAGTTAAGAAAGCTTCGGCATCTCCGCTTGGAACTTTGCCATCGGTGTGCTCTTTGCTCTTTCCTTTTACCCTGGCCATTTAGTGTTCTGCCCCATCCCACGCTGGAATATTTGTTGTAACTTCATTCCCTGTATTTTAAGGCGTCGAGTCGCCTGACATCTGCCTACCGATTCGGGAATGTATTTTCTCTCCAGTAACTTAGATATTGTCTAAGTTACTGGACAAACTATGGCCTGCCAACAATATGCACCTGCTTCAGTCAAAACATCTAGAATGGAAGAAGCGGAAACAGATGCCAGTCGCACAGGCGCAAATGAAAAACAAGCCGATGTTTTTAAGCAATACGCAGACGGACAGAGGAGACAAGCAATCGAGGACGCAAAAAACAGTATCTCCCCACCTCCACCAAGCGCAAAGGGTAAAGAGAAGCGAGTTAAGCATCTACCCCCCTCCAAAGCTGAGCCTGGTAAAATCAATAGATAACGCACACAGGGTCGACCACATGCCAGATGACAAACAGGCCCTTGAATCCGCCAAATTCATAAAGGTGGAAAGCGCCTTTAATAACGGCTCAATAGAAAAAGACACCGCAGAGCTTCAGGTTGGCACTTACAGACAAATTCAAAGTTGCTTTCTCGGACTGTGCCTGTTCTGTGGCCTTGGTGTTCTGGCGATGCAGCGCAGCGAAACGCACACGCAGCAGACATTAGCCAGGCAAGCACTGCTGCGTTCAGCTGAAGACTCAAATTCGTCAAACGAAATCGAGGCCAACGCCATACGTGATGCAAGAAGACTGACTGCCTACCAAGATTTGTTAGCAGAAAGCGAACGCAAATTTGGCTCAGATAGCACACTATTGATTCCCGTAATCAGTCAGCTAGCGGCTCTAAACACACAATTAGATAGGTTGCCAGAGGCCGAAAGACTCTACGAGCGCTCCCAAATGCTTATTCAAAAATACAAGCAAGAGCAAGACAGGTCTTCGACCCATGCCAGATGAAAAACACGCCCCAATACCGCAAGAGACGCTAAGTGCAGTTTAAGAACCATATTGCATTTTCAATGCTTCTGCTCCTTTCACTGTTTGGCTTTAATTCAGCGACGGGAACAGAACAATCAGAAGCAAATTCATTAGGTGGGCAGAACCAGACAATGGCAACTAGCGATAGCAAAACACCAGAGCAGGGTGACATAGAATTTCGCATCGTTGAAAGACCAAACTTCGGGTTTCACTTCAAAGATGAACCAAAAGGCCTACCATCTGGTCTTGATTCTTTGGCTAGAATTACAACTATCGATGGGCAGCAAACTAAGGGTTTGACTCTTACCAAGGTTCAGGAACTGACACGAGGCCCTATTGGCACCCAAGTAAAGTTTGAGCTGGTCAGTATCCACGGGCACCACCTGACCGTAATTCTCGAAAGGAAAGCAACACAAGCGGCTGCTCAAGCATGGAACAGCCAAAGTCTACACGCACTGCGATCAGCCCTAGATTTACTTGATACTTATGATGCTGATGATCTACCAAGAGACTAC
>CALRJJ020000449.1:0-4943 GCA_943367505.1 Flavobacterium psychrophilum
TGTACCACAAGGACCAGACGATGGCACAATCTCACCATGGGCTGTGGTGGCATCACTGCCCTTTGCACCGGATATAGTGCTTGAGACTATTCAAAATATGATTGAAGAACTCGGGGCACAGGGCCTCGGAAGATATGGATTTGAGTCGAGCCAAAACAAGACCTGCAATGGTTGGGTCTCACCCTGGAAATTTGGATTAAATAAAGGTGCCGGGCTGATAATGATTGAAAACCATCAGTCGGAACTGGTCTGGAAATTGATGAAAGATTGCCTGTATCTACAAAATGGTCTTCGTGCAGCCGGGTTCAGTGGCGGATGGTTGCAGTAATAATTCTGTTGACTTCTCTACTGATTATGATCAACTATCTTTGGCATACAAGTTACCTGCAATATAGTGCACGCATGCGACTGCGATCATTGGCACTGAGGTCAGTGGCACTGCTAGAAGCGAAGTACATCACATCGTTAGGGCTTGAGCTATGCCCTAAGCCCAGGCTGTGGCCTATTTCATGCAATGCCGTTGTATAAAACTCGTTCTTGTCAAAAGTCTTATCACCTGGTTTTATCAGCAGAAATATTTTTGAAGTGCGCTGTCCTGAGCTATTCGTGCCACCGACGGTAACACCGCTAGCAAATGAGTGCACTAACTTGGATCTGTCATCAGTCCAATCGCAAGAGAGGTCGCTATCAGTGGGTAGCGGCACAAATCTAAACTTGAGGACCCCGCCGCTGGCATCACCCCATGTATTGAACGCTTGTTCTACTAGTTTGGCATAGTCAGGGCCATCTTTGGCTGCTGTACCTCCGGCCGACCAGACAATTTTACTGCGCCAAATATCAGGAACACAGACCTTCACCGGCATGCGCTCTGGCCCATATACGCGATAATCTTTATCGCTCTCATTGGCCTTACCGGCTTCTTGTGCTCTGATACGCTTAAAGTCATCTGCGTAATATTTGATTTCATCTTTAATGGTGCTGACGTCGGATGCTTTAGGAAAACGGTCAACGTACTGTTGCCTTGAGGCCTGCAGGCCTTCAAGATCTCCGGCCAGGGTTTGGCACCACATCATGCCTTTAAGATAGTCTGCATTGCTGGGCTCTTCTGCTACCAGCGACTTATATTGCATCAGGGCGTTCTTGTAATCTTTTGCTTTTGTGAGCGCCCAGGCATAATAACTTTTCTTCTGCTTATCGCTCGGTGCAGTGGCTGCCTCTTGGCGAGTTATCTCAAGTGATTGTGAATTGACCCCAGCTTTTGTGGTGCTAGCGGCTCTCAGGGCCAGCTGTTTTCGCAGGTCTTCGTTTAGGGCTAAGGCTGCTGCGTCTTGAGGAAAGCGCTTTCTGTTATCTTCAGCCATGGCTGTAGCTCTTTTAAGGTCGCCACAGTCAGCGTAGGCTTGTGCCAATTGAATCCAGGCATCAGCCATTTTCGGATCGAGGGTGACTGCTTTCTGAAAGCATTTCCAGCCTTCTTGGTAGCGTTTTAGCTTTGCAAATGATAGGCCGAGGTCGTACTGAATTACGGCGTCGTTAGGGTCAAGAGCTGCCGCTTGCCAGAGTAGTTCGGCACTCTTCTGGGCATTTGCGGCCCGCAAAAATTGTACCGCTTGGTTGGTCAGCTCTGTTGCTTTAACTTGGCGCTCATAGCTAACTTCAGCGGCGAGAACTGGTGAAGCCAAGATGCTCACTGTCAGACTTACTAGAATGCTGCGGAATGATTTACTTGGCACGTGTTCTGCTTTCAAGCGGTGAACGGCAATTATAAGCGATTAGTCGTCTTCGTATTGGACTGGCTCGATTACTTTGTCGCATTCCGGATCCCGTGGTTGCTCGTCCCTCATACTAGACATTATAGGTGCCATGCCTCCACTTCTGATGGTGACAACAGCCGGTCCTAGCATTGGCATTATCATGTTCGCAATACAAGCAAGACCGGCATTGATCATGGCGATCCAACCATACTTGAGCTGAATTCTACGAAGACCTAAAATTGATGAACACTCTTGGGTAACTACTGTTCCGTCGCGTCTTTCATAGAAGCGCACACACAACTCGCCCTCTTTTTCACTGATCAGCTCTACCGCTTCAGCCCTAGACATCTTTGAGATGTTATAGACGTTCTTCTGGCATGAGTTACAAAAGCGAACGCGGTCGTCTCCTTTCATTTTTGACCATTTATAAGGACACTGAAAAGGTACCGACAAAGCAAATAACTTGTCGTCAGAAAGCTCAACCGGTTTTGACATTTGGTTGCTCCGAATAAGTGGCAATATTGACGCCTTATTAGAAAATTCCCTCGACCATAATCGCACTAACCGAAACGCCAGAAAGAGTCACAAAGCCTGACAATTTTGGCAAGTCCATGTGAAAATTGAGAATTAAGGTTAGTATTTGCCACAGGCACTTTACAACTCGCAAAATAAGCTATACATTCTTTCTTGGCATTTTTATTGATTTCGCTTTCCAGCTTTAACGTCCTAACTTACTAATTGCTTCCCACGGCACTTCTTCTAAATCTCCAAGGGAGAAAACTATGCTTTCTTATCTCAGCGTCAAGCTAAGAGAATTGGCTTCTTTCAATCGTTCTCAGCAAAAGGCAATAACCTACAAACGGGCAATCAATTACTTTCCCAGTCAATCACTGTCTCCTAAAGCCAAAAATCCTCTTACTATTTCGCAGAGAATGCCCCTCCTCCCTCAACTAATCAATATTGAGGCGCAGAAGCTTTCTGGTTGCGTTAAGACAGAATCAAGCCGCTTCAAGTCACGCTCAGCCATGCTGTTATACAAAGGTCAGGTAATTGCCAGTGTTTACGGCAGCAAGAAGAATCCACAACAACTATTCGGTCCAGAAGCCTATACCATGATTCTCAACGAACTTGGTTCAGTTCATGTAGACCTCTCCAGCT
Source organism: Flavobacterium psychrophilum (assembly GCA_943367505.1). Classification (GTDB taxonomy): domain Bacteria; phylum Cyanobacteriota; class Vampirovibrionia; order Obscuribacterales; family Obscuribacteraceae. The sequence continues at coordinate 2,913 of CALRJJ020000449.1, forward strand.
ATATCCTGCAAGATGAAGTGGTATTGTCGGCAGCGTCAATGTTCCACGGGCAGGTGTTCAATCCCAAAGAGAGTGGTAGTGCAGTAGCCGCCCTTTCTGAGTGTCTAGATTACATCGATAGCTTTGCCGGGCCCGCTTCTATTGCCGTAGTAGATAAAGATGGCAATGCAGTTTGCTTGCTCTATGTCTTCGGCCACGGCGTCTTGGGAATCAATTCTCTCAACTCTTTGGTTAGCGAAAAAGACATTAACTCGCTTTGGCAGTATCTGAAAAAGCATCCAGAGTCGCAGATCATGGCTAATTCAATCATTGCCGACAATGTCTCTGTTCTTGGTCTGACATTTAGTCTGATGGGCCATAATCGCAAACACTCCGCACCAGCAAGCGTATGCGACCCTGAAGTTGCAAACCTAGTAGCTAAATATTCGTTCAAACCTACTGACAGAGCCCCTGGTGTTCAAGTCGATCGCTTTATCAGCACAACCGACAAAATCGCCAAGAAACCCAAAGTCGCTCTTGGTTATGCCACTTCCTACGAGATTCACCATACTTGCTAGGGTTTAGCTTGCGCTTAAGTCTTTGATCTTCGATCTTCGAGCGTTGATGGCAGCACCAAGGTAACTGCCTCCTAAGGTAAAGCTTAGGGTGAGCATTATTGCCAGCAAGGTAAAGAGGGCTTTGTCGGGACCATAGTGCAGCCAGCTATTAGCTGGCGGAGTCAAAATGGCGAAATAGCTATTGGCATTGAAACTCTCCACGCCTGAACTGAAGGCTCTGACCAATGACGCCAGGGCCGTAAATCCAAGCCCGAGCAGCAGGGGGGCCTGAACACACGTCGACAGAAGAGCTGTAGCGGCTCGAGAGCTGGTTCGACTGGCCACGGATAAAGCGAGACATTGACCAAAAACTGTATAAAAGAGTATTCCCGCGGCAAAAATAGCTGACTCTACGGTAGGGGTGGAGAAAGATGCAGAGGAGTGGTACTCCCCTGACAAAACAGTCATAAGCATGAAGCCGTTTATTAGTGCGGGTATGAAGAGTATTGCAAGGGTTGATTTAGCCATACTAGCTGCATTAAAAGTCTTGGGTAGCGCCTCACGGCACCAACCGGCAATAGCTGAGACAAATAGTGTCAGACCACCAGCGAGAGCGCTTACCAGCAATGCGGTCGCTGGGCCAAGGTAATCGTAGCCAGTGAGCAAAACAAATAGTGTTGTAGCCGTGACCGAAGCACTAACAAGGAAACGACGAAGATGACGCTGTTGAATTAAGAGAGAATACCAGAAGGCAAAGCCTGAGCCAATTGCAACGATAACGCCAGTCATGTGGCTTTCGATCAGGCCCCTCATAAATATGTTGGGATCAACACCGTTTATCAAGAAAGCCGCATAAGACGAAAACAGAGTGGCGGTCATGATATTAAACATTAGCACTAGAAGAGCTGCGCTTGCTCCTGTGAATGTATGGAGAAAGCTACCAGCTCGACTAAGCAATGATTGTTTTGCCACAAGAGACTTATCGCCCGCAGCGACGCAAGCGTTCATCCATAGCGACTCTTTAGTATGAGGGTTGGCCACTAACTGTGCCAGCGGCCTCAGGTCTTTAGGCAAGTGCTTCAGATGCAACACCTGATGCTCATCCGAACAACGCACGGTGACGCTCGGCTCTGGTTCGCAATGAACCGCTGGGGCAACCTCAATTTTTATTTTGTTGCACTGTTCTTGGTTCATTGATTACACATTCGCTCGTGTATTCATTATGCCCAATGGCAAGATCTTCTGCCAATCTCTGGCCATGGCGAACTGTTATTACTCGTAACCAAATTCGCTGAACAACCAACTTCTATATTCTTTGTTCTGTCCCTCAAGGTCTTCGCGGGTGAGCAAGCCCCGCATAAAGGCTTCGAAAATCAGCCTGGTGCGAGGATTATAAATCTCGACGCCGGTGCTTTCTTTTAGATATGAATCTTCGCCTTTGAGCAGTTTATTGAGCAAGTTAGAAAGTCGGTTCTGTGCCCCGCGATATGAGATG
>CALRJJ020000450.1:0-4942 GCA_943367505.1 Flavobacterium psychrophilum
TTCAATTTCTTGCAAACAATAATTGGGATAGCCTTACTTTTGCACACGCTTCTCTAATTTGAGCTTCTGAATTTCAACACTGATCTTATTGAGATCACCTTCTAGCTCAGTCTGATTTTCTTTGGTCAAAGTATTTTTTTTGTCAGCCTTAGCTTTCATTTTGGCTTTTTTCTTAGCAAGATTGGCCAAATCCTTGCGCAGGCTCTTAGCCTCTTTTACAGTCAATTCTTTTGCTTTCTGTCCTTCATTGATTTGCTGCATCAGGGCTTGTTGACGATCGTCAATTGACCATTCTTTTGCTTCAACTGACAAAAATGTGCTGAAGAAAGAACTCAGCGCCAGGGCAAGAGCACAAACTACCGATAAGAATCTCATTTAGACCAGCACCTCTTCAATCCAAAACTACAGTTCAATTCTAGTCTATTCAAAAAAGAAGCGCTCCATTTTGGATGAAGCGCTACTCAGATTTTTGGATTAGAGCGAAATTGCTGTATCTAGATTTCTACTAGCTCTTTCTCTTTAACAGCTTCAACGGCCTCGGTTGGCACATTAACGAGCTCTGCGCTTTCAGCAGTGGCTGTCGATACAGGAGCAACAACAGCTTCTTTGCCTGCGCGAGCAGCTTTTGCTGCTTTAGCAGCGGCAATCTCCTCAGGAGAAAGCGTTGGAGTAGGTCTGATTACATCAGTAGCCAAGCCAATTTTCTCGAAGAAAGAAATCATCATCCAGGTAGCGTCTAACTCAAACCATCTAATGCCATGCCGAGCAGATTTAGGGAAAGCATGGTGATTGTTGTGCCAGCCTTCACCCATGGCCATAAGGCCAACCCATGGCACGTTGCGGCTATCATCGCGCACTTCATAGTTGCGGTAGCCCCAGCTTGGCAAATGACAGAAAGTGTTGACGAATTGTGGGCTCCAGAAGACGAGCACCGAAGCAATCAAATTAGCGGTGAAGGCCACAGGTCCGAAAGCCAAAAGTATGATTACGCGGGCAACAATATTGACCCAGAGGCAAAGCTGAGCTTGTTTTGCCGAGTGATCAGTACCGAGCATGCAAAGTACTTTGTCTTCGAGCAAGTCTGGAACTTGCTTTCTGATTTCTTCAACCGACTGACGCTTTTCCATATCGAACATCCATTTATATAGAGCATGTTCGAAACCATCGCGCGGGGAGTGCGGATCTCCTGGTTGGTCAGACTTCTGGTGGTGCAGTCTATGCACTGCCACCCATGAAATCGGAGCTCCCATCAAGGCGAAATATCCACCAGAGACGATGAAGTATCTCAACCAGTTGGGCACTTTGTATGACTTGTGCGTGAGAAGCCTATGGTAGCCACCGGTAATGCCGATTGCCAGGTATACGTATGAAACGCAGAACCAAGCGGCGAATGTCACCCATGTAGTCGGAGTGTTCCAGGCTGAAAAATCCAAGTTGCGAGCCCCCTAATATTCTTTGCCTTTAATGCCCTTGCCTAAATATCCATGTACTAGCTTCGTGATCTAGTTGCCGGTTGGCGCCAACAAAGATGAAGCGCCGGTAAGGTTTCAACCGAAATTTCAGTGAAACTGAAAGCCCGCTTTAAGACCTTGCAAAGTCCTTTATTTATAGCATGATAAGCGGTTGTCAATCTCTCATACTTAAGATTGATTCTAACCGAGATCGCGGCGCGAGGCCAGTAATTGGCCAATTCTTGAAGTTCGTTAATATTAGAAGTCCAGGCTATCGCGTAATAAAACCGGTTACAAAAGTAAAACTTGAGACGTCGCCTTAGCAAAATCTGTCAATTTGGAGACTATGACATACCGACTTACTCGCAGCTTATTACTGACCTGTATTAGCTGTCTTGCATCACTATCACCATTACAGGCAAAAGAAGCCCAACAGACCGATGTAGCCACTAGGCAACAGAAGAAATTAGTACTCGCCCTCGGCGGTGGTGGCACCCGTGGTGCCGCTCACGTGGGTGTATTGAGGGTACTGGAAAAGAATGGCGTAAAGGTTGACGCCATTGTTGGCACCAGCATTGGTGCTATCGTTGGTGGCTTTTACTGCTCGGGCCTGAGTGCCGATGACATAGAAAAGATACTGCTAAAAAAGTCTTTCTTGCGCTCATATCTAACCGTGCCTATTCCGGTGCGCATCATGGCTGTGCCCATATTCTTCATTCCTCACCTTTTGGGCTACCATCCCTATGACGGCCTCTATCGCGGCAATCGCTTTAGAAACTACGTCAATGCCCAGGTGCCCCTCGAAAGCAAAGCAATCGAAAGCCTGCCCTTAAAATACGGCGCCGTTTGCTCTGACCTGCTCACGGCTAAGCCCTACGTCATCAGAGGTGGCGACTTAGGCAGAGCCATCCAAGCCAGCTCTGCTATCCCAGCCCTGCGCCAGCCGGTACCTTTCGATCTAAGTAACCCAGAAAATACAAAGATAAAAGATGGCGAGCCCTCCATGGCTCTGCTAGTAGACGGCGGCATACAATCCAATTTACCGGTAGAACAGGCCAGAGCCATGGCCCAAGAACTGGGAAGCGAAAAGGAAGTAGCCGTGATTGCCATCAATATAGATGAACCTTTCGAGAGCGAGAACGGCAAGACTTTTCGCAAAATTGGCAGTGTTAGCAAGCGCGTCATCAATATTTTGCTGGCCAGCGTCGACAAATCCCAGGTGGGCCTGGCCCAGCTAATCATCCAGCCACGCACAAATGGCATTGCCGTTCTCTCAACCAAAACTAGCGATGTCAAACTTGCCATAAAAGCTGGGGAAACAGCGGCAGAATTGGCCATGCCCTCAGTGAGGGAACTACTGAAAGCGACCCCATCTGGCAAAGATTATTAGAGCTAAGGGGGAGCCTTCCCACAAATATGAGAAATCTCACCTTGTATAGTGCCTAAAAAAAACATACAGTCCTGATAGCACCTGAAAACCCCTACAGTGAGTGTTGGCAACATGAAAGCAGTGATCACAGGCGGACCGTCGGTCGGTAAAACCACAATCGTCAATGGCCTGGGTCAACTGGGATATCGAATAGTCAACGAAATTGCCACTCAAATCATCAAAGAAGGTCGCATTCTGCCCTGGGTAGATAGACAAAAATTTCAGGCTGAAGTCTTAAAACGCCAGCAATCAGCCGAGGCCTCTATTCTCGATTTTGACCAGACTGTCATTCTCGACCGGGGCCTATTCGACGGTGAAGCCTATTATTTGCACGACAAACTGCCAGTACCGTCGGCCTTCAGTAATTTAGACGCCTCACAGTATGACGTTGCCTTTTTAATCGAGCCCTTGTCATTCTTCGAAGCCAATGAGATTCGTCAGAACGAGAGTCTCAAGTTCACCAAAGAAATCAGCGTGATCTTAGAGCACTGCTATGCCTCAAGAAACGTCAAAGTAATTAGAGTGCCAGCCATGCCAGCGGTGGAAAGAATTGAATTTGTCAAAAGCCAAGTCGACACCCTGAAAAAAGGCAAAGCCACGACTGTCGAACAAGCCGCCCACCAGGCCGCCTATATGTTCAGAGGCTATGTGCCAGTAGCTATGGGAAGCTTTTAGAGCCAAATCTAAAGATCATAAACCAGCAGATTTCTTGCATTAAGTCTTGAGCTGAGCAAGAAACCAAGGTGCTAACCTATTAGAAACCTAATGGGAGGCAGCGATGCGGGCATCAGAAGCGACCAACTATTATTTCAAGCGAGCAGCTAAACATTTGCATGTTGGCTCGATGCTAGAAACCGTTTTAATGGCACCAAGGCGCGAAGTCAAAGTTGAAGTAGTAATCGAATTAGACAACGGCGAACTAGGGGTTTTCAACGGTTTTCGTGTACAGCACGATAACAGCCGCGGCCCCATGAAAGGCGGATTGCGCTATCATCCTGAAGTTGATCCCGATGAGGTCAATTCACTAGCCTCACTAATGACCTGGAAAACAGCCGTAGCCAATATTCCCTATGGCGGTGCCAAAGGCGGTATCAACTGCGACCCCTCCAAACTTTCCCACGCTGAACTGCAGCGCATCACCCGCTCATTTATCGATCAAATTCACGACATCATCGGCCCCGGCCTCGACATTCCCGCCCCAGATATGGGCACAAACTCACAGACCATGGCCTGGATTGTTGATCAATACTCTAAGTATCACGGCTGGACACCAGCAGTGGTGACAGGTAAACCAATTGAACTAGGCGGCAGTGAAGGCCGTGAACAAGCAACCGGTCAAGGCATTGCCTTTGTCTGCGAAGCTATTCTCGCAGACTACACTATGGATTTTGCTAAGACCAAATTTGCCATTCAAGGTTTTGGCAATGTTGGCTCTTGGGCAGCCCAGTTCATTCATCAAATGGGTGGAATGGTTGTAGCTGTAGCTGATTTGACCGGCGGCATTTACAACGAAAAAGGCTTAGATGTAGAACATCTGATGCGTTATGTGCGCGAAAACAACGGTGTCAAAGGTTTCCCCGATACCAAAGAAATTTCAGCCGATGCTATCTTCAGCTGCGACTGCGACGTGCTTATTCCTGCCGCTCTCGGTAATGTAATTACCAAAGAGAACATGAAAGAAATCAAAGCCAAATTCATCATCGAAGGTGCCAATGGCACGACAACTCCTGAAGCCGACGAATATTTGATCAAACACGACAAAGTAATCGTGCCCGACATTTTTGCCAATTCTGGCGGTGTCATGGTCAGCTATTTTGAATGGGTGCAAAACGTGCAGCAGTTCCGCTGGCGGCTTGAGCGTGTCAATCAAGAGCTGAAGCTCTTGATGCTCGATTCGTACAAAGAAATAAAGCACTTAGCAAAATCAAACGAATGTGATTTGCGCACGGCCGCTTTTCAGCTCGGCATTACCCGTGTAGCCAGAGCGACATCGCTGCGCGGCCTCGATAACGAGGGCTTCTGTATGCTCAATAGCCCTCATAGTTAGACGACCCGAAAATAT
>CALRJJ020000451.1:0-4934 GCA_943367505.1 Flavobacterium psychrophilum
CTGGGCCTGTTGAATATTGAAAGCAACGATAGCCTGAGCCTTGCGCACAAGTGCCTGAGTAAAGTCGCGCTGAGCGTTAATGACGTCAATGTTGGTACCGACACCGTTGGCCAATCTTACCCGGGACAGGCGCAGTTCTTCGGCTGATGACAATACTTCTTTGGTGGCAACTTCAATTTGCTTTTCTGCTGTCAAACTCGTCAAATAGCTGGTACGAACTTGCTGTAACACTGCAATTACCTGCTGGTTGACTCGCAAGGTTGCTTGCCGCGCTACCGCCCGTGCCGCCTGGACGTTGGCTAAGTCTGGCACTCCCATACCAAGGTAGTTCCAATCAACCCGCATACCGATTTGATAAGACTTACGCAGACTGCGGTCAGTCACTTGACTGGGGTTATAGACAGCCGCCACAGGATAAACCGTCTGCGGTGCGCTGACCACAGCACTAGAGCCATTATTGGTGATGGTCTGGGCCGTAAAACCAGCCCCTTGAATTGGCACAATTGACAGCGACGGGGTGCTGTTGCCGTACTGATTAGTTAGAGTTTGACCGTTGCCGTTATAGCCGCCGAAGAACTGAAATTGCGGATACAAAGGCGCAGCCTGCACCTGGATATTACGCTTAGCAGCCATACGCAACTGTTCGTACTGCTTCAACTCTGGCCGATTGAGGATGGCGAGATTGATCAACTGATTGACATCAATTGAGGGGTCAACCAGACGCACCTTACGTACTTCAGATTCAACTGAAAGCAAGTTGACAGCGCTATTTAAGTTAAGGGCTGTGGCTAAATCAATGGCTGTTCGTCGCAGGTCAACTTCTTGAGTAAGAAGGGCTTGCTCATCACGAGCCAATTGCGTCTCTGATTGCAAAACCTGAAAGCGGGTACCAGTACCAGCCCGCTCCAGCTGCTGGTTGAGCAAAACTTGTGCCTTAGAAACGTCTACCGCTCTCGTTTGAATCTGCAGTAGAGCCTGATTTTGCACCAAGTTGTAATAAAGCTTGGTAACGTTTAGCAGAGTATCGTTTATCGAAGCCCGCAGGCCCTGTTTGGAGGCACGGTAGTTGTGCATATTGGCTAAGGAGCCAAACATCACACTGCCACCACGAAAACCATAGTAGCGAAAGCCAGCCGTGGCAGTGACGAAGGGGTTACCGAAGGAAACGGGAATGGTACCACCGATCAAGGATGTACCAGCCTGGTACTGAGAGTTGTAGCTCATCAAGGCATCAGGTAAAAACTTGCCTAAAGAGTTGCCCAGAATCCATTTGTTCTGGGTAACAACTTCGCGTTGAATACGAATGTCGAGGGTATTATCAAGCGAGTATTGCACCACTTCGCGCAATGAAATTGGTTGAGTGTAACTTGCTTCTAGTCTTATTGGTGGCAATTTAGAGCCAAGCGACATGAGCTGATCGCCCATGGGCAATCTCAATTCAATGGCCTCGCCTTGTAAGAAGCGTTTGCGAAATTCATCGGCCTGGGTGTTGACCACATCATAGTCACCCTGCCGTTCTTTGGCAGTCAAACCAGAGGCATCCAGCGGCAAAGAGAGGGCTCCGCTAGGCAAGCCAGTGGCGCTACTAGTCGGCGTATTTGTAGTCGGCGTATTAATCGGAGCAGTTAAATTGCCATTGTCCACCACCGCATCTTGCGGCGGCAAACTGTTGTCTAGGGTGGGTAATGGCGGACGGAGCTGCGGAGTAGAACTAGAACTAGAACTATTAGTGTTACTAGAAGATGGAGCTGTGACTGGCCTTACGAGCGGAGCACCAGCAGTGCTCGCTGGAGCCTGACTGCCAGCGGCAGTAGCGCTTGAACCAGTACTAGTATGACCGGGAGTATAAGGGTCTTGAGCCATGGCCCCCAGGCTGAGGCCAGAGCAAAGACTCTGCGCCAGAGCAAAAGCCATGCCAAAACTAGTGAGACGCTTGTTCTTAGTAACTATGGGGGACACCTTCATATAACTCGCTCTGAACCTTTGAATTATATCCAACTAATCGACCAGTCAATTATTATTTGACCAATTTTTGCACAGCTTTAAATCTTTCGGTTCCAGATTCCACCAGCATTTCAAATAAGCAACATTCCACAGATGATGGCAACGCGCCTGCGGCATACATTTTGGCCAATCCAACCAATTTATTATCGGCCGAGCGACTGCTTAAGGCATCCGTAACTAAATGCACTTGATAGCCCAAGCGCAAAAGGTCATGCACGGTCTGATTGACACAAACATGGGTTTCAATACCGCAAACAATAACTTGATTGCGACCGAGCTTGGCCAAGTGAATGGCGACTTCAGGCGAACCAGTGGCACTAAAACAACTTTTCTCAAAATTGCCAACGTCAGGCCGGAGCTTAGCCTTAATGGAAGCAACGGTCTCACCTAAGCCCTTGCGATATTGCTCGGTGACAACTACTGGCACAGAAAGCAGAGTGGCGGCCTCAACCAGGATGCCAATATTGGCAACCATCTTTTCAAAATCCACAATATGACTGGCAAAGCGCTCCTGGACATCGATTACCAGAAGTACGGCTTGCTCAGCATCAAGTAAGTTCTTATGCCTTTCTACTGCCATTCTTTACCTTCTTTCTATCAATCATGAGACTAACAGGCAACCTGGTCGATTTTGTGAATATCAGCCCATAAAGCCAATCTATTTTAGGTAGTTTGGTTAGGAAAAACTCAGCTTACAGCTGTAGTTCCTTAGAAGACCAGTTCGCCAGTAATTCTAGCACTTAAAATGAATGAATTCATTCACTAATGCTTTACGGTGTTAACGAGCTGTCATCGATAGCTTTTCCCTGGCCTAAAATATGTGATATAACTGCAATTCAACCCAACGAACTACGGTCTTTGGGGCGTTAGCGCAGTTGGTAGCGCGCTTCAATGGCATTGAAGAGGTCACCGGTTCGAATCCGGTACGCTCCACCAATTTAGAAAAGGCTTTCAGGACTACCTGAAGGCCTTTTTTCTTAGGGCGACAGCAATCGCAGACAAAAATAGCTAAAATGCTTCAGTTACCTCAAACCAAGCAAAGCCTTTGATAATCAAGAAAAACAAACAAGTCAATCTGCCGGCGCTGGCGGTCTCATTCGCCCTAGTTGCCTTCGGCTTGATACTGACTTTTGTGCAAGATCTATCGAGAGTGCCAAATTACATACAAGCCTACCTCACCCAGGTGAAGCGGCCTGAAAGACCAGACTTTAGTAAGTATGATCTCTTACTCAAAACTTTTGCCAAAGACGGTCGCGTAGACTACAAGAATCTGAAGACCAGCCCCTTGCTGCAAGCTGCCATGGACGAGATGGCAAGCAATAGCCCAGACAACTTCAAAAGTCTTGACGATACCATTTGCTATTGGATGAATGCCCACAATCTCATCGCCATCAAGATAGTCTGCGACGAATATCCAGTAAGTACCCCGCTCAAACTCAAACGCGAATTCGTTGCTCGCCTTTTTGTAGTTGGTGGCAAAGCGCAATCGGCAGAATCAATATGGACAGATTGTATTCATCCAAAATTAGTAGATAAGCGAAAAGAAAAAGCAGTACAAGCAGATACTATTTTTCTTCTCTGCCGTGCCTACCTTGGCTATCCAGAAATAACTGATCATGCTGTCACAGCCGAAACACTGAGGGCTGACGTAGAGCACAATGCTGATAAATTTATCCACTCTCCGAAAAATTTCGACTACAAACCTGATGATCACGTTTTTGCTATCTCACGCTTCTTTCAATTTTATCGTGATGTTTTTGGCCAAGGCTTTGAAGATCCCTGGGCCTTTGCTTTGTACTATTATGACAAGGCTGACAAAGTGCCCTTCGAGCCCAGACTAGCCAAAATATTCATACAGAATTTTGATTGGAGTATTAATGACGTTAGCCACTAGAGTCGCTACTGCCTCATTGGCTGCACTGACAGTTAGCTCCTGCGCCAACGCCCAAGTATCTGATAATGTTAGCGATTCTTTCAAAAGCACCACAAGCAGTACCAGCCCAGTAGTAAAAAAATACACACGACCAGTGCTTGAGCCAAGCAAGCCACTTCTGATTGTTTATCCCAATACCGAAGGCACCGCAAAAATTGCGGCTAGTAGCTCGTTTTTGATTGGCTCTACCTATCCTGGCTTTTCCTTAACGGTCAATGGTGAGAAAGTGCTGACCAATAAGGAAGGCTTTTTTGCCCATGTGGTGCCCCTGGCCAAAGGCAAGAATAAATTTGAAGTCAAAGTCTTTGGCAGCGATGGTAGCCAGACCTATAACCAGGTTGTGGAAGTGGCTCGAGAAGGTGGCCGCCAGAGCTTGTCACTGTCAAGCTTTGAGTTCGCCCCAAATAGCTTTGAACCCAAAGAAGACCGGGGTCTCAATGTTGGTGAAATAATTGAATTTGCCGTGCGCGCCACACCGGGCAGCCAAGTGCATGTCTTAATGGGCAAAAAACAAATTGCTCTAGCCTCAATCGCCAGTTTAAAGTCGAGAAAAGCTGGTGCCGCAGTTAGTGGCATTAATCGCGGTCTAGAGGCTGCCTACGGTCAAGTCTTTCAACGCCACCCAGCAGCACAACCTGACTTGTATGTCGGTCTCTATCGCATCGAAGCCAATGACCAGTTTTATCAGGAGCATCCTCGCTATGTCATGCAAAAAGAAGGGAAGAGCCTAACTGTTGCTAGCCCTGCTGCAATTACGGTTTTGCGCCAACCCCAAATTGCTCATACCGTTCATAAAGACACCATCACCAGAGTGGCCCCAGATTTGGCGCGCTTAACGCCATTGCCGGATGGAGTAAGACTGATCGTCGATGGCTACCAGGGCGAAAACATTCGTTGCCGATACGCTCCCAATAAGCATGTCTGGATTAAGAAAGAAGATCTAAGCCTAGGCGACAGTACTGGCCCAGCACCAGATTCGGTAGCACGCACCATCCAG
>CALRJJ020000452.1:0-4922 GCA_943367505.1 Flavobacterium psychrophilum
GCCAATCGCACTATTCAGTGGCTTGCTGACCGGCCAGAGCCGTGATACCAGTCAAGCCACCAAAGAGTTAAAGTCACTAATCGCCAATAATACTAATAGACTGAGGCCGTGCAAAATAAAGATTAATGATTGGCTAGAAGAGCTATAGCGTTGCCTCTACAACTGATACCAGGAGAAATTAGCATAGAGGGGAAAATTCTTTTCAAATACACGGCTCTTTTGGGAATATAGGCAGTCAAAGCAATTACAAATACTAGGTAGGCCTCCAAAGAAACATTCCGGTGTGCCTGTGGCAAAAACTGCAAGAAGCAACAAAATTCTACTCTGCGTCTCCAACACCGGCGGAGGACATCGCAGTGCGGCAACAGCAATTGAAAATGCCATACACGAACTGCTCAGCGCTAAATCAGAAACAGCAGACAAGCCATCTTATGAAGTCGTAATTGTCGATGTCGTTGAGAAGAGCAGTCCTCTGCATGGTGTATTTGTCGCAATCTACAACCTTCTATTACGCTACGATCAAGGCTGGATGAAGTACTACTTCGCTCTAATTGAAACCTTCAAACCAGACAACTCAAAGCTTGGCTATTGGCTAGCCTCTGGCTACTTAAACAAACTACTGCATAGCATCAGACCGGCAGTCGTGGTGTCAATTCATCCCATGGCCAATCACTACCTAGCCAAGGCTCTAGCTGACGCCAAACTACCCAATCAGCCTGAGCTAATTTTGGACGTGATTGATCCAAATGCACAATTGTGGATAGGCTGGGCATGCCGTGATGCAAAAGTCACTATCGTAGCCAACGAACTAGCGCAAAAGCGCTTAGTGTCACTCGGTGTAGATGCAGACAAAATACTAACGTTAGGTATGCCAGTCGATCCAATCTACTTGCGTCCAGCAGAAACTAGTCGAGAGACATTCTTAAAAGGCCTAGGACTAGAGCCAGACAAAGTAACTATCTGCTTAACAGCGGGTTGGGCTGGTGGTGGCAACTTCATCAAAATCTACAGTGCTCTGACAAGCGTAAGCAAGCCTGTGCAAATGATAGTAATTTGTGGCAACAACGAAAGGCTATATCAGAAGATCAAAAAGATCGCCCAGACTATGCCGTTCAAAACAACAGTAGAGAGGGAGCTGCCATCGTTGTCGGACGCCATGAGTGCTTGTGACTTGCTAGTAACAAAGGCAGGCGGACTTACTACTTTTGAAGCAATAGCACGCCGCTTGCCGATGGCAATTGATATGCTGACAGAACCGATGCCGCAAGAAGGTGGCACGGCAGAGATTTTAATTGAGGCAGGACTAGCTAAACCAATCAATCAACCATCTGACCTGGTCACAATCATAGAGGCACTTGAGCACATTGAGAACAGAGCCAACTTGCCCCTTCCCAAAAAAAACAATCTTGACTGTACCCATGCAGTATATGAAATCGCTAAAATCATTCTAGCGAATTGCCGCAGTTAATCAGGGTAAATCAGCCACATAATCTAATCGACAACGCACGCAGCATAATGCTCAATATGGCTCTACCACGAAGGCTATCCCTGACACCTTTAGTGCGATATTATTATCGTTTGGCTTTGGGCGATAATCAATTCAGAATTTTCAAGGGAAAGACAACTAAAAAATGAGTGCTCTAATCGACTGTTTGATTATTGTGGGAGGAACAACAGTACTCTCACTGGCTGGAGTATTCATTGTGCGCAAACGCGCATCAAGAGAGGTACTTGAAGCCTCTCATGAAGTCGGTGGCTACTTGCTCGCTATCATCGGCACTCTCTATGCAATCTTAGTTGGCTTGATAGTCGTCAACGCTGAAACAAAAGTAGATACCGCAAGCGACAAGGCCGTAATCGAAGCAAATAAGCTAAGCAATATTTATCACGTTAGCCTGCGATTCGAACCAGAGGCTAGGCACAAAATACGCGAAGACCTTTACAACTATGCCGTAACCGCAGTTAATCAAGACTGGGAGAAAGTGGAAAGTGGTGCGGAAAAAGAGGGCACAGTAGCGCCCTACCAGCACCTCTGGAAAGATATTGTTGGCTACACTCCTCGCAACGAAAGCGAACAAGAGTGCTACGCCGTCATGCTACAAGACCTAGAGGAACTCTCGGAAGCACGCAAATATCGCATGGTGGCAGCCAAAAGCAAACTTTCGCCAATACTATGGGCGGTGCTCATTGCCGGTGGAACTATGATTGTGCTTTTCACTTATTTCTTCTTCGTAGAAAATCTATTTTCACAGTTATTGATGACAGCCAGTGTGGTTATCTTCCTTTCAATGAATGTCTACCTAATCTACATTTGCCAAAACCCATATCGTCCTGAACTGGGAGCAAAAGAAGCAGGATTTGGCTTTAGTTTTAATCCAAAATGGTTTAAAGATGAACCAGAACAAGCAACGAAGACAGAAGTGAAGACGGAAACTGAAACGAAACAGGACCCAACGAAGTGAAACAATCCATATCATTGGCACTATCATCGGCACTAATACAAGCAACCCTCTGCTGCCAGAGCGCCCTTTGCCAACCAATGAGTCAGGGAAGCTACACTCCACAACAATCTCCGAACAACAATTATGGCCGCGGGCAAGCTGCACGTCAAAGCGCTGACAATTTTGAACAACGGCTAGCAAATATAGACGCCATGATCAAAGAACAAATGGTTACCTGCAATGTGCCTGGATACTCCATCGGCATCATAAAATCAGGTCAAGTTGTCTTTCAAAAGTGCTATGGATTCGCTGATATCGAGCGACGCATGCCAGTCACCAATGACACCATATTTGGTTTAGCATCAGTGACAAAAACATTTACTGGCCTGACATTGTTGTCGCTCGTAGACAAAGGTCTTGTCAATCTAGACGATCCGCTGGAGAAATATGTAGACGGACTGACAAAGCCTTACAAGAGCCTCACCGTGCGCCAGCTTTCCTCTATGGCAGCAGGGGTGCCAGAAAAAGTAAATCCAGAAGTAGACTGGAAAGATCAACTAGATATTTTGGTTCATCAACCACTGGTATCAGAACCAGGCTCACAATATCTCTACTCAAATTACAGCTATCGATTGATCGGCTCAATCATAGCTAAGGCATCAGGCAAACCATACTTAGAAATGGTTGGTGAAGCCATCTTGGCACCACTGCAGATGCGGAATACTGCCACCACAGTAATGCTTCAACCAACGGGCCTCGTGGCCCAAGGCTACGGCTTAAATAAAGCTGGGCGACTAGTACCAGTAGAGTATAAAAGCCCAGCTATCTCTTTCGCGGCGGGAATGCTGGCCAGCAACTGCAACGACATGCTCAGATACGCCCTCGGCTTAATGTCACGCCGCATGCTCTCTGAAAAAGGCTATCGGACGCTCTGGTACGACCGTCCCGCTCTAACCACCGGGCAACCAAACCCTTGGGCCTTTGGCTGGAAAGCTGGCCCCAACCCCAGTATAGGTGGGCAGCACCAGGTCTTCTGGGGCGGTGCCACTCAAGGTGTCGGTTCAATCATCATCATCCTGCCGGAGAGTAATTGCGCAGTGGTCGCCCTGAGCAGCTTGCGCACCCCAGAGGTTCACCAGATCGGAAAAACTGCTATGCGCATGGCCTTTGGCGATGCGTCAGCAAAGACGCAAGAAGAAGCGCCGCCGGCAGAATCAAACGGAAGCGACTAGTTGCTACTCCTAAAATAGAAATACAAGCTGTAGTTTTCTATTGCTATGTCGCTGAGACAAATGCATGTTGTTGCGAACTGAGAAATTTTCTGTTTGCACTTTTTGCGGCTCATGCTATAGTGAAAAAACGTTCGCCACCAAAAGGTATTCAATCGTGATCTGGTCTCTACAGCATCAAAGCCTCAACGGAAGCCAATTTAATTGGCTCAATCCGCTGCGTCATGGCTTCGCTGTAAAGAATCAAGAGGATCACGTTCATGTTGTCTTACAAAATCCCACCCCGTCAAACCCGCGTATCTAATTGTCCTTCGGGGATTAGTTCACTGGCAGAACGTGGGCTTTGGGAGCTCAATGTACGAGGTTCGATTCCTCGATCTCCGATTGTTTATTGTGCTATAGCTCAGTTGGCAGAGC
This sequence comes from Flavobacterium psychrophilum, assembly GCA_943367505.1. GTDB lineage: Bacteria > Cyanobacteriota > Vampirovibrionia > Obscuribacterales > Obscuribacteraceae. The sequence goes on from CALRJJ020000452.1 coordinate 4,088, forward strand.
GACCGCCTGTTAAGCGGTTGGTCCCTGGTTCGAGCCCAGGTAGCACAGAAATATTCTGCGCCGCGAGCAACTGCGCAGAAATGCTCCGCGGTCGTCTAACTGGCAGGACAGCGCCCTTTGAAGGCGCGAATCTTGGTTCGAATCCCAGCTGCGGAAAATTGTGGCTATGGTCTAGCAGTCTAAGACTCTGGGTTGTGAACTCGGAAACGTGGGCGCGAATCCCACTAGCCACCCCATCCGGGATTAGGAAAATTGGTAAATCCGCCCGCCTTAGAAGCGGTTTTTTCTCAGTTCGAGTCTGAGATCCCGGACCACGCGAGAATCGGTTAATTGGTAAACCAACTGATTCCAAATCAGTGACTGAGCGTTCGAATCGTTCTTCTCGCGCCATTGCCATCGTAGTGATTGTGGTCAACACGTGCCGTTGAAGGCGGCGAGAAACTGGCTCGAAACCAGTCGGTGGCACCATTTAGTTTAGATCGGGAGGAGTTAAAACCTAGTTAGAGTTTCAATTCAAAAATCTAACAGCGGAACCCGGTTAGAATTTCAATCCAAAAATCTAACACCAGAACCTAGTTAGAATTTCAACCCGAAAATCTAACACCGGAACCTAGTTAGAATTTCAATCCGAAAATCTAACAGCGAAACCTAGTTAGAATTTCAATCCGAAAATCGAACACCAGAACCTAGTTAGAATTTCAATCCGAAAATCTAACACCGGAACCCAGTTAGAATTTCAATCCGAAAATCTAACATCAAACTATTGAACCATTTGCCTCGTCACAGCGTTATTAAAAATACACGCTGTTTATGAGGTGCAATCATGAGCTGTCAT
>CALRJJ020000453.1:0-4899 GCA_943367505.1 Flavobacterium psychrophilum
TGGCGATGAGGAGCGCGCTCACTTTCATGTTGCCGGAGCACTACCCAGCGTCATGCATGCGGTATCGGCAAACTTCCCTGGCGCCAGCGAAGAGCAGGTCATTTCTCTTTCTGTCAATGTGATCAGCGGCGCACTGAGGCAGATCATGAATGTTCTGGAGATGTGGGACTCTAGCTTTGCCCAGCAACGTGATGGTAAGTACTTCGAGCTGATGTACTTGACCTACTCTCTTGAGCAGGCCTTCAAGTTGATGACGGCAGGCGCCGAGACCATGGTGATGCACGTCGGCGATATTTACATGCCGCGTTACTCTGGTGGTGGCCCTGCTACCATCCCTGGTGCCCGTGGTCCGCTCAACGCGCACCTGATGATGGTGCCCTTTAACATGCGCGGTTCGCTTCTGATCAACATGCCGGTTTTCTACCATGAATTCCGCCATGACGTATTTGCCGATGTGCCGCTAATGCATGAGCAAATGGCAGAGGCGGTGATCGCTGCCATTGAGAGCAATGCCAAATACTTCAATCTTTCAACCAAGACGATTACGATCGCTGGTCAGAAGGTGGCGCTGCTTAACTTGATCATGCAGATTTTCATTCAAACATTGACCGAGACCGATGCCGACATTGCTGGTGGTGTACTTTTCACTGGTCCAGCTTTCGGTTTTTCGCTGATCAGTCTTTTCAGTGCCCTTAACTCTGCGGAAGAGAACCTGCTCACTACAGACGCGCTTCTGCGCAGCGACGGCTACTATGAGGTCGACAACGACGGCGAGTTCGTTGTTGGTGTTCACATGCCTGACTACCCGAGGGCCTATTTGGTAGCAGAAGCCATGGAACAGCTCGGATTTACTGCTGCGGCGAGAGAATTGAGGCTGCTGGCCGATCAGGCGGCAGGGGAAAAGAAGCCGACCATGGTGACCTGGCACAATGCCACCCCTGACGATAGGCGCTTTCGCTTCAAAATCGAGGTGCCTTTTGCTGACCTGATGGAAGTAGCACCAGTGGTGGTTGATGCCATCATGAACACTCCCTTGGAGTGCTTGGGTAATCGCTCCATGAGAGATCTGGTTTTCTTTGATGACGCTAAGCAAAGCAAGGTTGAGGAGTTGACCGCGAATCTCCAAAACGGGTTCTATAGCTTTCGCGCTGACATCGGCGACGTGCACCCCAACTATGTTGGTGCTGCAGCCTTCATGGCTTACTGGAAGCTTTGCATGAGCGGTGTTCGACCGCCCATCGCACTGAAGAAAGTTGAGGCCGGTGCTCGGCAGATGATGGATGAAGTGATCCGTCGCAACGCTGGTGGTTCGGTGGACCTTCCCGTCTAAAAAGGGATCATTTGGTCACTCTCCCGGCTAGCAAACGCATCACGGCGGTTACTACCACCACTGTGGAAACTCGCGAAGACGAATTGGCATAGTCATTATGCTTCATCTATTTGTGCTCTTTGCTTTTCACCAAGCAGCAGAGAGCACAAATTTTCTTTTTGGATGCATGTAATAGACTGGTCTACTAACTTCTCTTTTTTTTGTAGGTATTTTGGCCGGAGCTCTAATTGTGCCGTTGAAGACTTATCGCAAGAAGGAAATATTCATCGTAATGTTCGCGATGTTCTAGACATAGAAGCGTCACAAAATAGCCATTATGGTTTGTTCAGTTAACTATAAATTTCAAACACGAATCTCTTCAGAAGAAGGAGCAGAAAATGCCACAATTAGAAGGCAACGACCATCACGCTGGCAATGGAAGAAAGGAGCCCGGTGCTCATAATAAATTGCTAGATGATAGCTTGAATCTAGTCCAAGAGCACAAGACTGAAGTTGCGGTTGCGAGTGCAGCCTTGGCTGTTGGTTCGATTGCTCTTCTCAGAGGTAAAGCTCTTCTAGCCGCAGGGAAAGAGCTTGGTGCAGTGGCTAAGGCGGCCGAAGAAGGCATCTCGACCTTTAAACCAGTTAGTTTCAATCGTTCTCCGTTAAGAGACTCACCGAGTACTGAAGAGATACTTAGGCATTTGAAAAACACGATAATTGATAATCACTACAGGCTAACAAGAGGAGCTCCGCATACGTTCCGTCCAGGGTCATTGTCACCAGAAGTGGAGAGAGGAATCCAAGAACTCTTGTCGAACACGCCACCCAAACCAGCTGTACCGCTTTCTTTCGGGATGCGAGGAGCACCTCACGAGATGCGCCAAGTGCCACTTTCACCGGAAGCGGAGGAAGCCTTTCAAAAACTCGTGTCGAGTATAGGTCGGAGTAACCACAGTGCAAGTCCGGTCGTAACAGCTGCGCGAGAGACCTTTGATGCTAGCGTCCCGAAGAACGTTGAATCTGCCGCAGATATATTCGCCGGTTTAACACGAGAAGGATATAGGCATGTGCCTTACAGAATCCCAGCTGCGAATATTCGTATGCAGCAGGGTGCAAGTCTAATGCCTGATGCGGTGCCAAATTCATTTACAAGAGAAGCAGATAGAGTAATCCACGGTCTCTCGCCAAAGCCAGACGTTTTCTCTACTTTTGATCAATCAGCTTATAGGCACGTGCCATTCAGAGACATGGCTTCGAGAATTCGCCTGCAAGAGGGCATTACGATGAGGCCAACAGACGGACCTTCTCGCATCGTTTTTGCAGAGGATAACTCTGTTCAGCATATATTGTTCAACAAATCGGCAACCGTAGCAGAGAAGGCAGAAGACTTAATGACCGCAAGCTACGCCAATTTGATCAACAGCGATGTCTTGGCTGCTAAGGCAGCGGGCAAATTTACTGGTAGATCTATCGGCTTTTTCCCGCAGCCAATTGAGCGCATAGCCACTCCAAAGCAGATGCAAGAAAATGCAGTGAACGGCGCTAGGGCCTATCTGCGCATGGACGAATCGGGCGCCAACGGATTCACTAAATATTTGACAGAACTGTATGGCCCCATGACCAAAGAATCGCAAGATTTGGGAAGGCATATTATGACAAACCCGAGGTCTGTTGAATCTGGCTGGACTGCTCTTTCTCGCCCGGCAACAGAAATTCTCCGAGAAGCTGGTTTGTCCATAAACCCTCTGAATAGAGCTCTTGCATCCCACCCAAACATTATGCAGTCTTCAACTTTGGACCGTGCTGCGACTATTAGAGGGGGTGCTCAATACTTAGAGTCAAAACTTAGCGCAGAAATGCCGGAAGGATTGGAAGGTATTGCTAGGCATGCTTGGTTTGACAGACATGCAGCGGCATTAAAGCCGGAGGTGGTGCACACCATTAGTTCAGTCACAAAAGTATTTGGGAAAGAAGCTAGCCTAGATTTTAAGACAATTGATAAAGTGGCGGAAATGGTTGGCCCTAATGGCCATGTACCAGATTATGTTGCAGCATTTCAAGCCCTCAAACAGGGCAAAACAGTAGTGGCCAATCTGATTAACCAGGCTAAAAATCTAGGCGCGTAAGTATCATTCAGCCCTGAGATCGAAGTGAGAAATGTTGCCCCATCGGCATCACGCGGCACCGCCATTGGTAAACGCACGCAAATCTATGGAAAGGAAAATAAAATGCCTAGTTTCGAAGATTTTAATTGTTAATACCCGAACACAGAAGCAGAAAGAGAGACTGCGCACACTCGCTTTTTAGACGACGTTCGAGACTATACAAAAAGGAACCGAGGTGACGTCACCTCAGCGGTTGTGGGTGCGATTATTAACCCTGAAGCCAACGTCATTTCCGTTGCAGCGAGAGGAATTGTTCATCTAGTTCAAGCTGCAGAGTATTGCCGCGCAGACAAAGAAGAAATGAACTTTTGGTCGAGACTAGACACGCATTCACAGTGACGATTGCTGTCACTTTCTCACTCTTTCGCAGTATTGCTTGCTGCAGGATCAAATCAGATTACGATTGGCAAAAGGGCTAAACGTGGAAAATTTTGATTGTCTTCAGATCTTAAATATATGGAGCAGCGCCATTGCCTTAGCCTTGGTTCTTAGCGGCCTGCTCATCTTTCTTCTGAATTGGAAGCCGGTGCGCGACTTTCTTGGCTTTGAAGACAACGAAGACGATGATGACGATGATCATCGAGGTGGTGGCATGCTGCAATCACTTGATTTAGCTTGCGCGCGCAAGTAAAAGTTCTTGAGAGACGCTGTTCCCAAAAGCTTGAGCATTAGAAAGGCAGATGGCGAAATTAAATGATCTCGCCATCTGCCTTAGGCAACAAATTTAGTTCACAAGCAAAGTCAATTCTGCCGTGCACTGGCAAAACTTTCTCTCAGCCATTCAATGATGACGGCTGGGTTTTCTGTTTCGAATTCGGAGACTTCTTTGGCAACTCCAATTGTGACTACAGCACCACCACGCCAGTGAAATGCCATTTTGCCGTAACCGCCTTGAGCACTTGCAGCATGGCGCTTGTTGTAGTGAATCCGAGCTGTCAACAGATAGACAGGCTCCTTGCCATCCAGTTGCTTACTGGTCCCCAGAGCGATTCTTGGCGCGCCTGATTTGAGTGTTCCAAGTACGCCATCAGAATTGATTCGGCCTTCAGGAAAAATTGCCAGCGCTCTTTCTTGCACCAGAGCGGCAATGGCAGCCGGCATGACATCACGGCCCTTAGAGCGGTCAACAGCAAAAGCACCACCGGCAGCCATGACCAGGGCACGGATGCCGCCAAGGCCAGAAAACTGGTCGTGAGAGGCCATATAGCGAGCAGGGTAAGGCACTATGTCAATGAGAATCAAAGCGTCGAAGTATGAACTGTGGTTGGCGCACAGCACAACCTTACCGGGCACAAGCAGCCGTTCTTTGCCAACCACTTCGATGTGGCCCACCTGAATGAAAACCCAGATATGGGCAATGAGCCGAAGAAAGCCGCGCAGAAAAGGCATTTTTGGTGGCATCACGCCAGGTGTAGAGCATTG
>CALRJJ020000454.1:0-4890 GCA_943367505.1 Flavobacterium psychrophilum
GCAGTAAGATTACGCTCAACAAAGAATGGTTCTAACTCTTGCAAGCAAGAAGCGACAATATCAACCAGGTCTTGAATAGCTATATATGGTTTACTCTCAGCCACTTCATCTTTATGAACATAAAGCAAATTGCTGACCATACTGATCATCTTCTGGTTACTTCCACGCAGCTTCAAGATTGCCTCTTCAAGCTTATCGCTCAACTCACCAAATTGACCTTTTGCGATCGCACTCAGTACTCTATCGGCGCCGATCAAAGGGACTTTCATTTCATTCATCATAGCCATGTTTAGTGCTTCCATTTCTTGTGTGCGTTCAACTCTCTCTGTAACGTTAGCGGCAATCAAAATCAAGCCGGTGACTATATCTTGCTTGCTGTCCTTAATCGGCCAAATGGCAATATCCCAATACTCAGAGCGTTCGCGACTAATGCTATCTACTCTTGCTTCAAAGTTAGCAATGCGGCAAGGCTTGGCTGTGCGCAACACTTTCTCAAAACAAGCAACAGGCATCTGCGGAATGAAATTGAAAATGCGCTTGCCCTTTAAATTCTCGCCAAGATAAGAGAAACCTTCCACAAAGGCTTGATTGGCTTCAGTCACAAACAATCTAGTAGACAGCTTGGCTGTAGCAATCGGAGAGTATTCAATAATCTGCTTGGCGGTAGCACCATCGCGGTTAAAAGCTTGAAACTTTGCCTTCTCTAAGCGCCCACGCTCAACAGCGAAACGAACGGCACGTACCAGGTCTACACCGGTAAGATTGTCACGGCTGATACAGTCTTGCGCGCCGTTCTGCAGAACCTGCAAAGCCAAATCACCGTCAGTGAAGTCGGTTAAAACCACAATCGGTGTGGTCGGGAAGAGCGCGTGAACTCGGGCAAGGTCAGCCAAACTAGAATCATCGAGTAAAGGCAAATCCAAAACCAGAGCATCAAAATGCCGAGCGGCAAGCACTTTCAAGCCATCGTCGAGGTTAGTCACTCGTCCAACGTCGACTAATCCCCTCTGTAGTTCACGAACGGCTCTTTCTGCATGATCGTTAACCAAGTGATTCTCGCCAAATTGTCGATTGCTCTGAACAATCAAGACACTAAGCGGCAATTTTATGCCAGCCAAATCTAAGAACAAAAGCGAGTCCATAGACCCTCCCTGAACGGCTCGAAGCTCAATTAACAACCTACTAGTATCGTAGCAATGGCAGCAGAAAGAAGTAATCGGTTGATCGGCGGATAAATCACCAGAAATCTTCCTCCAAAAGAAGCTTATGCCATTCAAAGCAGGCAACTGTTAGCCGATTTTTACGATATCCACATGGACCAAACATTGCTGCAATGAAAGCTTTACACATAGTCGCTATGGTAAATCTCGGAAATATCGAGAGATCGCCCCAGCGAGGTCACCATATTTCGCACTTTCAGCGAAAAGCGGTGCGCAACAATGAGACAAATCGGAACCCTAACCTCTCTGCGATTCCTTTGCGCAGCTGGTGTGGTGTTTTATCATCTAAAGCCCCCGGGTGAAGTACTAAACAAAATACTCCAGAGCTGCAATTTTGCTCATTTGGTCTCATTTTTCTTTATCCTGTCAGGATTTGTTCTCACTCTTAACTATAAAAATTTCTCCGATAGCAAGGAATACCTTCGCTTCTATTTGAATCGATTTTGGCGTATATGGCCAGCTCACATAGCAGCACTATGCTTGCTACTATTTCTAGTTCCCGAAGTGTTTGATATCAAAGGCCCGCACTTAGGCAACTTGTGCTGGAATGCCCTATTAGTTCATTCTTGGAACCTTCGACCAGACATATATTTCTCCTTCAACAGTGCATCCTGGAGTAACTCCACAGAACTGTTTTTCTACTTCACTTTTCCCGCTCTTATCTTGGGGCTTAAAAGAAAACCTATATTCACGACGTTGGCTCTGGCTCTTTGCCTGGTCGTTCCGATGCTGCTAGCCAACTATCTGCAGCTGCCCTACTTTGATTTGAAGAAATCGAGCAGTCATGGCTTGCTTTATGTTTTCCCACCGATTCGGCTATTGGAATTCGTCTCAGGAATTGTCTTAATGCAAATATGGCTCAATCTGCAGGAAAAGCAGAGTCAAGCCGGTGCCTGGGTTAGCAAACTAAGCATTCGATATTCTGCGATCTTTCAGAACGGCATTCTCGTAACTATATTAGCCACGGTCATCGAGTTAGCAGTTATCGCTAATGTTTTGGCAGCAAGTGCAATGAGCAGCAAGTTAGAGTCGTTTCTATCAAGCCTGATCACGATGCCTTTGGCTTGCTGGTTTTGTAATTGTATTTTTCCCATTCTAGGCTGGATCTTACTAATTTTTTCATTCGCCTTTGAAAGAGGGCTAGTGTCTTCTTTACTTAAACTACAAATGTTTATCTACCTTGGAGAGATTAGTTTCACTATTTACATGCTTCATGGAGTCTTGCTTGCATGGCAAGAAGTGCACGCTCCACAAGATATGAAGCCGCTTTCGATTCTTGTATTCTGCCTAGTTTTGATTCTAATTTCTCATATTGTTTCACGTGGATTTGAGCTTCCTCTGCGCCACTTCGCTCTCACTTACTACAAGAAACTTGTCGACAAACATGCCTACAAAAATACGTGGAAAATTGCTTGGGTAAATGCTTTTGTCGATTGGAGCAAAAAATATGCGCATTTATCCTACTGGACTCCGTTGTGGTGTCGAGTTCTGATTGCAATCATCTTACTCTGGCTCTACTTACCATCAAATTCATATTCTTCAGCTCATTCACAAGCGAAAAATCCACAGGAAATACCAAGTATCGTTCAAAAGAACTCCATACATCTCTTAGGTGCCTCCGCTAGGCGACTAGCCAATGGGGTAGAAATTTGCTTGTCTTGGCAAACCCCTGAGCGAAGACCTGTTGACTTTTTTGAAACTGTTCTCCTTTCGCGAGCGGATGGAATTATTGTTCGCACCCAAACTCACAGTGGCGATGTCTGGAAGACGATGGTAAATGCCGGAACCAATTGGAAAGAAAAGTTTGTAGTGACCGTACCGCAAGAAGACGAAATATCGGCAGTAAAAATATCTCTAACGGCTAATAGAAAACCTGTACCAATCATATGCTCAATGCAATTGCACTCAGAGCCACTCAAAACAATATTGATCGAGGTAAGTAAATGAAAGCAATCATCTTGCTCTTAATTTGTCTTGCACTCGTGGGCTGTAGCGCCGACAATCCTAGATCTATCAGACTCTGTCGCTCCGGAATTATAAATTTGGAACTTCGATTGAAAGGGCGTCAAATCAGGATAGACAGCGGTTCTGTAAAAGTCGACGGCAAGACGCGCCAAATCAAAGCCACCACCATAGTCATTCCAGATAGCCCTGGGCAAAATTACAAAAACGAAGCTTTCCAATTAGTGAGGCCGACACAAGACAACTCGCTTTCTTGGCAGAGAACTCCAATGGGAGTTAAAGTCTGCGGACTAGCTGTCCCCAATCTACTTGTGAAAGACTCACTGCAGATCACTCCAATTCAAGGTCAAGAGCCTCAATTGTCTTTGGCAAGACCGAAACACACTCTCGATGAAAAATGGGGGATCATTTTGGCCGCACATGATAGCGAAAAAGTGACTGAGGAAGTCTTACTGAACTATACAGTCAGACAACAAAGAATCTGTACAATTGCTGCCGATCGCGCAGGCAATCTGCATCTCATTGAAGGCAAACTTTCTAAGGGTTCACCATCACCGCCACAGGTCCCGGATGGCAAAATAGCATTGCTCAATGTGCTCGCCCCACCATTTGATGCCGACCTAAAAAACGAGGATTTAATGCTTATCAAATCAAAGGCCACGGATGCAGTCTATCCCTGGACCTTTGCTGACGTCGAACACTCTTATGAGTCAATGGCACAAAAAAAGGAGAACCGCGTTTCGCTGCAAAAAACAATTCAAAAACTCAGAGAAGGTTCGCCGATATCAATTTGCTTCATTGGAGACAGCGTCACTTTCGGCTGCTGTGCTTCATCAAAAAGTGAGCATTTCACCAGTTTGCTCGTGCAAAAATTACGGCAAAAGTATTCCTCTAGCTCTATCTCGTTTAATGTCTTTGCAAAAGGCGGTTCTAACTCGACAACTCAATTCAAAAACTATTTGGAACGGTTTTCGATCTCAAATATCTCGAAACTCAAGGTCTCAGAATCAGGAGTTAGAAACTCACCAGCCGTTCAAGCCAAGCCAGACCTTATCATTGTCGAATTTGTAAATGATCTTTCTCTACCAGAAGAGCAAATTGCCGAAAACTACTCTCTCTTTGCTGCGGCAATGCGCGCGCAGGGAACTGAAATAATTATTTGTTTGCCTCATTTAGTCAATCCTACTTTCTATGGACTTAAATCATCGGAATGGCTAGCGATAGCTCAAAAGCCATACTACAGTGTCATCACCAAACTGGCATCGCAGAAAAAATTTGCCATAGCCAATGTGGCAAACCGGACATTAATGGCACAAGAAGAGGGACTAAAGCCAGAGCTACTTTTGGCCGATGGCGCAAATCATCCAAATGATCGCGGCCATGAAATATATGCGGAAGAGATTATGAACTGCTTAGAGCAATAGTTTTCCAAGCGAAATTGCCTACTGACTCTTTACTAAGACCCCTTAAAGAGTCGACTCCCGGAAGGTTGATGGCCTCAACCTACCGGGATTCGTCTCTACCCCCACGGTAACTTTATAAAATTGTGCTCTTCGCAGAACTCAGTGCTTTCGATTAGCGACTTGGGTGCGGTGCGTTTGCTCTATTAAACTAATGCCAACAACGTGAAAAAGACGTGACTAAAAAATCACGTCTTAGTTATTTTTTCGATTTTGGACCTTAACGCATGCGACCGGAATTCATTAAT
>CALRJJ020000455.1:0-4872 GCA_943367505.1 Flavobacterium psychrophilum
AATCGACTTGCGAAATCTTCAAGGGTTGCACATTTAGTTCGCGGTGGACCTGTTCGATTGGCTTGTCACCAAAGATTCCATACTTCCACCATTTCTCTAAGGGGTGGAAGCGAGCGGCGACGCTATAGGTTTTATTGGGATCGACGGCCTCGTATACTCCTTGCTCGTTGAGAATTTGCATTCCTGAAATACGCTGACCATCAAGACCGCCTTGCTTCAGGCCTGGCTTGGTGGCGTCGTAGGCATACTTCATGCCGCTAACCTGAACGAAATTGCCCGGCTCATCTACGTGTTCTTCGACTTGCTCGGCAAAGAGATTCTTCACTCGACTTAGGGTGCTTGGTTTACTTGCCGCTACTCTTTCGCGCACACCATATTCGATGGCATCTTTTAGTTGAGCGCCGGTCAAATTCATGAGGGCAAGCTCTTTTTGTTCACCCTCCCGTTTACCAGCATTCATGACAATGTTGGCAATATCTAGACGAGTGAGTGGAACATTTTCTGGAATGCCCGTGCGTATACCGCCAGAATGTACAAGGGCAATTTGTGGTGCTTGATCGCCCAGTCTTTCTTTGAGGCCAAAGCGGACAGCATCGGCAAAGAGGTTACCCATTTCTGTTTCTCTGCTGCGTGATCCAGCAGCACTGTAGCGCTTCACTGCCTGGCTGTCATACGCCTCGCTCTTCAAGGCGTTAATTTCGCCCGCTGTCTCATCTAAGAATTTGCGAATACTGGGGTCTTCAGCAATATTGTCAGTAACCTGGTGCAATTTGCTTGTGGTCAAAAAGCGATGGGCTGTGCCATCTGGTTTGATAGCTTGATTAAACTCGCCAAGCCAGTTGCCACTGTGGCCAGCTTGCACAATTGGTATTTCGAAATTACCCGCACCGCTGCCGTTGCCCGTTGAGGCTAATTTGCGTCTAAATGGATTGATTCTTTCAAAGCCAGAGGCTTCACTCTGCGCGCCGACCCAGATTGGTCGAGGTAAGGCGTCGTGAGAGTGCGCTCCGACAATGCCAGCTACTTTTATGTCTTTGGCAATTAAATGTTGGGCCAGTTTTATGTCTTCGCCCAAGCCGAGGTGCGAGTGAATCTGGAAGATTGACACACCTTCTTTCTTTAATTGATTTACTGCCGCTTCCACGGTCACTTTCGGGTCGATATACTTGAGCCCGCCAACGGCACCTTCTTCGGTGGTTACCCCAATTGTGCCGATTTTAGTTTTGCCCCAGGGTGTTTCGACTTCGCGCACAACATAAGGCTTCAAGATGCGCTCATACTGCGGATGGGCTGAGACATCCAAGTTCGAGGCAATGAGCGATACATCTGGGTGCTGTTGCAGGAGCGGTTCCATAACTGCTGGGTAGCGGGGTACATCAGAGCGGCCACCGGGAGCATCGTAAGCGTGGTTGCCAGGTACGATTTCTTTTGCGCCCATTTTCATTAGCGCTTCATTTTCAATTTTGCCACCGTTGGTGAAAGCAAAATTGACTCGACCTGATTCAATGTCGCCAGGCACAATGAATCTCGCCTCTACTGCATGGGCTTGAGAAGCGGCCATGCGCTGATCTAGCAAAGTTTTGATGCGCGGCAATTGCTCGGTGTTACTGTGGAAATCATTGATGTGATAAGTGTCTAGTCGCAATACGTTTTTGTCTGGGGTTACCGCATTCTTGAGTTGGCCAAAGACTTCACTGCGTCTGCCAATGAGAGTGGCGCCTCCCGCAAGTGTTCCACCGAAGGCGGCACCAAGGGCGGTGTCGTGGCCGACTTGCATGAGGCTCTTCGCTAGTCCGGCGCCTGGGTCGTTTTTAATTTCATTCCAGTTCTCGCTCACCCGGTGCGGTGCGCTCCAAATCGCAGCACCACTAGAACCGCCAACTACGCCGCGAAGAAGATTGGTCTTCAGGCCATAAGCCACTGATTCTTTAGAGAGCAATTTACCAGCATCTTCAGCCAGTGACTCTGAAACCGTTTTGCCCAGAGCTTCTCGGCCAATTGATGTGAGATATTTTTTTGCTACGACTTTTTCCACAGCGCTGGCGCCGATGCCTGCAACGGCATCAACTCCACCCCAGGCGAAGTCGCTGACAAATGAACTGGTGCGATCTTTGCTATCGAGCATGACCGCTTCCATTGAAGCTTTTGTGCCATATTTGATAGTGCCGCCAGCGAGCATGGCTACGGGAATGGTGAGCGCTTTGCCCCAATTGTGCGTCACTGCTGCAGCTGCTAGTGAAAATACAACCGTGCCGCCCACTCCTGCTGCCAGGCTGCTGGTCATTTCTGCGGCTGCTTGTTTTAAACTGGGATCGTGTTCTTTGACCGGTTTGATGATTGGTGGTGGCTGGTACGCCAATGCCGGATTATCGCGGCCCATCAATCCGACGAGGTTAATCTCAGAAGCTTTGTTAGCCTCGACAGCTGCCGGGGGCTTAGGTGATTCAATGTTTGTTTCAGGACCGGGCAAATCGGTAACCCCTTTTCAACCTGCCTGAAGATTAGGTTACTAATGGAATAATTGATAAGGTGTTAGTCCCATGAAGCTTCGTATTTCCACCACTTTAGCCATGAATTAATCTGTTTATCGGGCCCTGCAAGCTAAAAGAACCCTCAATTGCCTACTAACTCTAAATTGCCTAACAACTCTAAATTGCCTATTAACTGTCCCCTATTAGATGATGTGCCGTCGACCTGCTGTAAATGCCAGGCTCAGCTCTGCTTGCGCCAGCAGGTTCTAAATTTGGCCCTGGGGGAAGATGAAGAACTGATGTGTCTCAATTGTTTAGCCGCCGACAATAACAAGAGCAATGCCGAGCTGTTGGAAAGTTTGGCCAGTTATATTGCTGGCAGAGAGTGTTTCTCCAAGCCGTGGCAACGTTACGCTTCAGTCGATTTTTGTCCCAATCCACTAGGATGTATACCAGAAGTTTGTTTCAAGGCTGGTCCGTAAGTTTGTGCTTGAGCTTTATACGAGGAATCTATGGAAGAAAGTGGGGCCAAAATTGGGGACGAAAATGCCGCAGCACTTGGTGAAGAGCGCATGCTGAAGCTCGATTTGCGTGGAGTGGCCTGCCCCATGAACTTCGTTAAAACCCGCTTGAAGCTAGATAAAATGGCAACGGGAGAGCTCCTTGAAGTTTTGCTCGATAGCGGAGAACCAATCGAGAGTGTCAGCAGTAGTGTCATAAGTGAAGGCCATCTCATTGAGTCGTCAACGCTAATTTCGCCTCAAGGTGAAGGGCAAATGTTGAGTGCTGAACAGTCGGATTATCACCGGTTAATAATCCGAAAAACCAGTGCAGCATAGGGATGCGCTGATAGTTCGCGGCTAAAGCCGGGCCCTGTTTATGCCATACATATATTGCTAGTTACAAAAATCGGGCGGTTTTGGCTAAAAAGGGATATCATGAACCGTTGTCCCGAGGAGGGGCCTTAACAGGCTTTCAATTCAGTGGTATCCGGAAACAATAAAACCTTATTTTTGCAATCTATTGGTCTGTCAGTTGCCCTGGCTGCCACCTGCTACTGTGCCGCTAGTGCTCAATCGCACGGCGCACCGGCATCAACTGCAACCCACGCCAGTGCCCCTGATATTGCCGCTCTTAAGGCCAAGGTTGAGGCCGAACCATCTGATCCAAAGGTGCGCTACGCCTACGCTGAAGGTCTGCGCAAGCTCGGTCGCAGCAAAGAGGCCAGTCACGAGTATCTAACTGTGACAGAGCTAGAGCCGTCTTTCTATCACGCTTATCACCAACTTTCTGTTGTTAATCAAGACAAGCATGTGCTTGATGAAGCAATCTCCCGTCTCAATTTTCTCAAAGAAGAGAAGCCCAAAGACATGTTCTTGCGCGTTGCCCTTTCTGAACTATATGAGAAAAAAGGCGACAACTACACTGCTGGCAAGACTCTGGTAGAGCTGGTTTACGCTAATGCAGTGCCAGAAAAATATGCCGCTAAAATCAATCAACGCATTCGCTTTTTGCAGTCTAAAACTAAAGATGCTCAGGCCCACGACAAGGCCTACGGCGGCGATGAACAAATGGATTCAAATCCACCACCTTTGCCTGAGTCAACCCTAAATCGCGATCTTTCAATTTCTAAGGTAAAAGAGCCCAAAGTTATGCAAGGATTTGGGCATGCAACCTTACTTCCATAACTACAAAAATTTGCTACTGGCTTCCTCTGCTCTGCTGCTGCTTTCTTTGAGTGCCTGTTCCAGCAAAGTAGAGCCGCCCACTGACCGCTTTGGCAAACTTGAGCAGAAGAGCCACGTCTCAGCTCAGTCGGAGGTGCTGGCACCGGGCACTTCGGCTGAAAGTGCCGCAGGGTCGCAGCAGTTTGATATGGCTGCAGAAACCGAGATTTCAAATGGTTGCCTGCATGCTTGGCGTAAGGCCTGTGCTGGCGACGAGAAGACCGCCATGAGCGAACTTGAAGCTTTAGATAAGCGCTATCCGCAGATTCTAACTATCCAATTTATGATGGGTCAGGTGCTCTCTCATTTTGGCAAGAATGAAGAAGCAATTGTTCACTATCGCAAGGCTTCTATTGGCAACGAATTTAGTTCGCTGCATAGCTTTAAGTTGGCTGAGGCCTACCGCAAAGTTGGCAGAGACGCTGAAGCCGTGCCACTTTATCGTAAATTGCTCAAGTCTGCTCCTGATTTCATTGAAGTCAAATTGGGCCTGGCTCAGTCGCTGCTGAAGAGTGATAAGGCTGGCAAAGAAGAGGCGCAAAAGTTAGTAGCTGAAGTTCTAGCGGCAAAACCGGACAATGCCGAAGCGCTGAAACTGACTGCTGAACTGTCCGGCGCTGCGGCAAAAGCCAAGTAGTAGCTTTCAAAGTGGCATGGTAATTGGGCCTTTCTCA
>CALRJJ020000456.1:0-4871 GCA_943367505.1 Flavobacterium psychrophilum
CAGAGTTGAAGACTTCTGGCATTTCGTTTGCGCCATCATGAATGGCGGCGAGATGCTTGATGTAGCCTTCTGGGCTGACTTCTACGCGAATAGGGAAGGCCAGCTGTACAGCTTCTGGAACTTCAGCGATGCCGCGGCAAGATTTGTGATTGTCGCGAATTTTCTTCATCAGTACTTTCTGAGCATCTTCGTTTTCTGGCCAAGCGCCATGCTTGATCATCAATTCTTTGAAGCCCGGAGCAACAAAGTCAACGAAGCGAGAGCGAACTTTGCGTGAGAAGACGATGCCATTGTGTGGATCCACTCCCCAGCTAGTTTGTAGTGCCTGAGCCAGTGTTCCGGTGGGAGCATTGTTGGTCAAGCAGCTATTGCGAACGCGCAGACCTTTCTTTTGGAAACGACTGCCTTCCCATAGAGGGTAAACACCGCGATCTTTGGCCATTTCAATGGAAGCTTCGAGTGAAGCTTTGTTGTATTGGCGGAAGAGTTCTTCAGTAGCTTGATGGCTTATGGGAGAACCGAATTCCACGCCTAATCTTGAGAGGAATTCAGCAATTCCAGCAAATCCTCCGCCATTGCGTCTTTCTAAGCGAGCAGTCATGTTCTGTAGAGGAATTGGATACCAGCTAACGTCCGAAACGTTGTCCATAAAGCGCTGTTGTACGCGCACTACAGCACGCATGGCTGACATGTTGTAGCTGCCATCTGGGCCCCAGAAATCTGAGTGTGCAGCATGTAGTGAGGAAAGGTTGCAGTTGCCCATATAGGTACGGCCGTCTTTGCCTGGGCCAGCTGGCAAGAATTGCTCGCCGCAGGGATTGCAGGTATTGAGGTCGTATGCGTGGTTGTTAGCGTTGCCAGCATTGATGGTTTCATAGAAACCGATACCAGGTTCGCCTGAGTCTCTCATACCTTCGACAACTCGTTGGAAGACATCGGGGGCGTAGAAGTAACCGTGGGCTTTAACGTATTTGTCGGTGATTTCCACCATGGCATTGCTCAATTTACGAGCAGCGTTGATTGCTTCTGGATGTTTTTTGATGTCGACTGAGTACTCTTCGTATGTAGGCTCCTTGGTGAGCTTGTTAACTGTCATCATGCCGCGTGCATCGAGCACTGGCTTGCGTGGATCGTAAACAGGGCCCGTCCATGCTTGATTGTTGAACGACGCTGGATAGAAGCGTTTTTCTTCCACTGCTTCCATGAATCCGGGCATGGCCAAAATTGTAACGTTAGTGTTCTTGAGATAGTTTTGTCTATCGATATAGTTAGCGTATTGCTCGCCGTATTTTTGTTCGGCCAGTTTGAGCAAGCGTTTTTTGTAAGTCATAGAATCTTCACCAGATTCTTGTCTCAGTTCGCTGCGCAATTGCTTGTAGATTTGGGAAATTGTGGGTGGTGGAATCAATTTCTTCTTGTCGATGAAGAAGAGAATATCTGGGTGATCGGAGTTGCGTAGTTCAATGAGAGCTCCACCGCGGCGCCCGCCTTGGGCCACTGCTTCTACGGCTTTGGCGATGGTCTTTTCGTAGAAGCGGTCTGGACCAGAAGCAGCTGCTCCATTAGATATTATTGAAGCCCAGGGGCGGAGTGAGGAAGTGTTTAGACCCATTCCCATTGCCGCTTTGGCGGCCAATGCTTCAATGCGAGCAGCTTCTTGGATGCCTTCTAGGCTATCGGTGACAAAGGCCACTCCGCAGGCCGCCAAGCAGCCTTTGCCGCGCAAGAAGGCTGAGAGGTGGCCCATGGATACTTCGTGTTCTGAAAGATTGGTGATTTTTCCCTGAGTGACGGCATGGCGCAGTTCTTCAGAGCGCAACCAAATATCTTCTTCTTTCATGTTGGCAAGTTTGCCAAATGCCCAATACTGAAGAACTTTTAGTGAAACTTCTGGGTCCGCGTTTATATTCGCTGGGGTGTTGGCCCAGAATCTCTGGTTGCCAATATTGTCGGCGAAGACTTGAGTCCATTGAGCTACTTTAGGATGGTTGATAGCATCAGCCAGTGTTAGTTCCACCAGTTCTGCTGGTGTAAGCACATACTTCAATTCGGCCAAAGCGACTGAGCCAGCCACTCTATGAATAATGTCGTTGACCCCTTCAATTGGTTGTCCGGTCAATGGGTCTCTGTTGCCATAAAGGCCAACTAATGTCTCCTGTGTCGATTCCCAATAACGGCTGGTGTAGTCCTCTTTTGCCGGTATCACTGTAGTGGCAGGCGAAGCCGATGCTTTAGCGGTAGTTGCAACTTGGGTACTTGTGGAGCTTTGTGTAGACGACATAGAAACAGGCCGGTTTGCTGTTTTCTCTGAAGTGTTATCGCTAGGAGAATCTTCTTTAGAGGAATTTTCTTTGTTCTCAACTGTCAGCATTTATATGTGTTTCCTTCCTAGAGCAGAGATAAGGGGGAGCGGAGATACGGGGCGGGGCGATAGTTTGTGCAGGGCGTTACTTAGTGCAGGTCTTAATGTTGTGCAGGTCGAAGAGTCCAAGGGGTACTGAGCGTGGGCTTACGTAGGCTCGGTTGCTGCGAATCTATCTCGGGCGAGACAGGCACGCACATCAACTAGACCCCGCGAGGGCGGGGCTTTGTTGGAGCGTTGGGGCAAAGTTTCGCTGACTCATGAGTCAGTACTCACAAATCGAGATTTGTGATTGGAACTTTTTTGTTTTATGAGAGGTTTTTAGGACCTCTGCGCAAGATTTCGTTATGAATAATCTACTACCGGTAGGGTCACCTCCGCAACTAGCAAATTGATGTTCAAAAGGTGTTCAAAGTCTGAAACGCTATGGTGGGATTGGATTAGCGGGTTAGATAAAATCGCAAAATAGTCACTCCACCCCTAGTGTCGGTACTGCTATATGTGGTGTAGGTATGTCTGCTTGACAGCGCTCTGCCGTTCCCTCAAAGGCTGACAGGGCTTGAGGTCTGATAATTCGGTACCCTGTTTGTATATGCACTTGTGGTGGCGTTTGCGGTGGCTGATATATCTATGTGTACGTGGTGCTATAGATGGTGCGCGCTGGTGGCGTTGTTGGTGATTAGTGGCTGTTCATGCGTGTTTGTATATGCATCGATGCGAGTGAGAATATGTCCGATAAGTGTGAGAACGCGATAATATTTATCGGCGCTAATTATCGGCCGTTGTCTGGCGTTATTGCTGTTTCTCGTTCTTATATAGAATCTCCTGTTTTTTTTGAGCGTTCTTTTGCTCAGCTTCTATTGGTTGACTGACGTTTAGCTTTCGCTGTGTTTGCCCTTCTAAGAGCCAGCGAAATTTTGTTTGGAATTTCGCTGGCTCTTAGAAAGTGCTCCAGCCGAACTACGAAACCCGATTGAACTTTTTTTGTGCAGTTTGACTTTGAACTTTTAGCCTAGCTTGTGCGTTGTTTTGAATATAAGCCAAGTCTAAGCAACGGGTAGAAAGCCATGTCTAGCTGTATCAGTAAAGTTCGCAAACACGTATCTTCGCTGGCTCCGGGAGCCTTATTTAGTACGCAGGAATGTGTGCAGTATGGCTCTCGCACAGCAGTCGACCAGGCCATCTATCTGCTAATCGATCTCAATATAATTGAAAGAATTGTGCGCGGAGTCTTTGTTGCAGTCAAAAGCCGAAAGCTTGAGTATTCTGCTGAAGAAGTAGCAGAAGTGAAAGCACGGGCATTCGGCAATTGTATAGTTCAGACCGGTTCTGCCTGTGCGAATGAACGAGGTCTAAACACTGAGTCAGATCTGAACGCAGAACCTGATATTAGTGATCAGAATTCCGAGAGCAATGAGAAGAGCTACGCATTTTTGACATCTGGCCACTCAACCCGTTTTCGCTTTGGTGAAGGTTATATTTACTTGCGAAAATGCAACGGTCGCAAGATACAACTTTCAGATAGTAATGTTGGCAAAACCATTCGGGCGCTCTGGTATGTACAGCAAGCAACTCTCACTGTGGAAGCTATCTATGGGCAAATTTTATCCTTCGATCGCGGTGATTTTCACGAGTTGGTTAGCAAAGCACGGTTCATGCCAGCCTGGTTGAGAGACAAGATTGCTACTGCTTTTAGCATCCGTTGGCAGCGCCTCGTGTTTGAACAGACGATAAAGCAAAAGGAATTATGTTTGCTAGATAGCTCGGCATAGCGTCTACAGATGTGGTGAACACATTTTGACTGAATGGAAGGAGCTCATAGAAAATAGTTAGATTCCATTTTATGTCAATTTTATGCTGAATCCCCCATTCTGGTTTGATACAGGGAAAGGAGGTTGGCATGTCGGCACCGTATGCAATACCGTTTGGGTTGGTGGCGTTGGTCCTAAGCTCAATTGGCGCAGGCCGCAATGAAGTGCAGCTTGACGTTAAGCAATTTGATTCGCAGAGCAGGCTCACTGAGATTCAGTTTGATGATCGAAATAAAGATCGATATGATGAGCCGGAAACACAGAACCCTTATGGTTCAAGTCCTCACGGTCCGGAGCCTCACGGCTGTAACCCGCACGATGAGCAGCATGACCGGAACATGCCAGCCAATGATCCAGACCGGTATTTGAAATAAGCATCTCAACTACCTTGCAATTAATTCAAAGGGATAAGGCGATGATTTCGCTTTGTCCCTTTGAATTAGGCGTAATGGGAACAGGCTCTAGGGGGACAAAAAAATCTGTTCCCGCTGTGAACAGTGAAACCATTTATGATAGGAGGGTAATGGTAAACAAGGTTTTGCCATGAAAGATATTGGCAAAGTTATTTGTGCTATTTGTTTCTTTGTTGCGACCGCTGAAATTCTCGCTTAGGTGCAAAAGTTGGCTCTTACAAATACTCCAGTTATATTTCTGTCTAGCATGTGCCGTCTATTTTGCCTTTTCGCACTCAGTCTGAT
>CALRJJ020000457.1:0-4871 GCA_943367505.1 Flavobacterium psychrophilum
TTTCCTAGTCATTGGTACAACCATATTTTTCTCTATTATGTTAGGTGTCGCAATGGGGAGATCACGTATTAAAAGCGCTGCACAAGTTAGCGTAAATTCCCCAGAGACAAGGCGCCTGACCTGTGGAACGATGTCTAGTACCCCACGCACTATTTGCAAAAACCGCCACGGCCCGAAAGGGCTGGCCACTGCTTTTTGCGGATAAATTGCTTGAGTAGTTAGATGAGACACTAGAGAAGGTTAACTTATGGCAAGCGAGATTCTCTCACCGGCTCCACCATTCGACCGGCAGAGTGCAATCCTGAAAGTTCGCCTGGCCGAGGATGGTTGGAATAGTCGTGATCCACAGCGGATAGTAAAAGCATATTCTGCTGCTAGTGTGTGGCGCAACCGGGCAGAATTTGTCTGCGGTCATGAGGCCATCATTCAGTTTCTTAGTCGCAAGTTCGCCAAAGAAATAGACTATCGCCTGATCAAAGAACTCTGGGCCTATGAAGTTAATCGCATTGCCGTTCGTTTTGCTTACGAATGGCATGATGATAGCGGCACTTGGTTCAGGTCATACGGCAATGAAAACTGGCATTTCGAAAACGACGGTCGCATGGCACTGCGTTATGCCAGTATCAACGATTTGCCCATAAGCGAAGATAAACGTCTATTCCACTGGCATGGCCGCCGCCCGGACGATCATCCGGGTCTGAGCGATTTGGGCTTGTAAGACAACGGCAAAATCAATAGACCACGAAATGTTCCCAAATTAGGCCTCTGGGGCGAACAGTATTTGAACTGTTTCGCTCCTAAGCGCTCTAGCCTCCCGCTCGCCTAGTATCAGTACATCGACTGCTACTGGATGACTGACATGTATTACTTGCCAAAGACTCTCAACCTTGCAACGCCAGGAAAGAACCTGTTCAAGAGGCTCTACCTCTATACAATAGAGCGGTTTCCTATGGGCCAATATGGAGTGATCACTGCTCTTTTTGCCCTGAGCGGCCTGAGCTTATCCAGTGCACTGCGGACGGGCCATGCCCATTTCAGCCTAGCGCAATATGCAGTGGCGGCGCTTACTACTTTTATCTTGTTCTATCAGCTACGAGTAGCAGATGAATTCAAAGATCACAGTGATGATTGTCTCTATGCCCCTGAGCGCCCAGTACCGCGGGGGCTTGTCACACTGAGAGAACTAGGTTCTTCTGCGCTTCTCTTAGCCTTGCTGCAACTAGGGCTGACCACGGCACTCAAACCAGGGCTTTGGCCATTTCTCTTTGCCATCTGGATTTACTTTGCCCTAATGTCAAAAGAGTTCTTTGTTGGCAGCTGGTTGCGTCAGCACCCTGTTTATTACATGCTCAGCCACATGTTTATCTTAGTTTTTAGTGATCTCTTCATTACTGCCGTAGATTTTGTTGGTAGTAGCAAAGGCCCAGCTCTACTCTTACTATTTTTCTTGTGTGGCAGCTTCTTTAACGGCATGGTGATTGAGTTTGGCCGAAAAGTCAAAGCCCCTGAATGTGAGCGCGAAGGCTTAGAAAGTTATTCGCGGGCCCTCGGCTTACAACCGGCTGTAGTGGCACTAACGGTCTCAGTGATAGCGGCGCAGGCCTGCCTAACTTTGGCACTGCCGCATTCTTACAATTTGGCTGCATTGGTCTTTGCTCTGGTCGACTGTTTTGCCTTTGTCGTCTTCTATAAATTTATGACTAAGCCAAGTCAGGCTAGGCAGAAGCAGGTAGATGCGCTATCTGGCGTGCTAGTAGCCGTTTCGTATTTGACAGTTTCACTAATTTCATGGATTTAGAAAAATGATATTTACTATTGAACAATTACTAAAACTTGATGACCATGAACTTAATTTTGTTGCTGGTGGCAAGGGTCGCAACTTGGTTGAACTTGTGCGACACTGCCTGCCAGTGCCACCATTCTACATAGTCTCAGCTAAGGCCTTAGAATCTGCGTACGTAAGACATTGGGGTGCCGATCTTGCGGCTGATATAAAAAATAATCACGGCGATTTAGCAGAGAGAATTCGCCAATCAGCTCAGTCAGCGCAATTGAACCCGGAACTTCTCGGTTTCGACAATTATCATCTAGGTGCCTCAAACAGCCTGGCAGTGCGGTCGTCGGCGCAGGGGGAAGACGGCGAGAAATCGTTTGCCGGTCAACTTGTTTCATTTTTGAACGTACCACAAGAGCAACTGACAGACAAAATATTTCAAGTATTTGCCTCGGGCTTTGAGCGCCGAGTTCTGGCATACCGCAAGCTCAATCGCCTTGGTGATGCTGTTATTCCCTCAGTTGTTGTGCAAAAGATGATCGCTGCCGACAGCGCTGGTGTAATTTTCTCCCATGATCCTGTCAATGGAGATAGCTCTGATAAGGGAAATGCGCTAGTAGCAATTACCAGTGGACTGGCTGACAAATTGGTAAATGGTGAAATTGACGGCACTACCATTTATTTGAGCCGCCAGATAAATGCGCTGCATACAGCCAATGCCTTACTCTCAACAGCACAGATGGAGAGACTTTTAGACTTACTGAGCCAATGCGAAGAAATATTTGCCTGCCCTCAAGATATCGAATTTGCAGCAGCTGCAGGAGAAATCTATTTACTTCAGGCCAGAGCCATAACCACAGTCAAGCCGAAGTCAAGCAAACAAGACAAGGTCGTTGAAATAACCCGTGTCTTTGACGGTAGCAATATTCAAGAGAGTTATCCTGGCATCACCAGCCCGTTGACCTTTTCGTTTATCAATAGTGCCTACCAGGAAGTCTATAAAAGCTTTTGTCGGCTAATGGGTGTTAATGAGAAGACCATTCAAACGGAAGCTGACCTTTTCAGTACCATGCTGTCCTACATCGACGGTCGGGTTTATTACAACCTGGCCTCCTGGTATCGGCTGATGGCCTTGCTTCCTGCCTATAAAACCAACCGTGCTTTTATGGAAGGAATGATGGGTCTAAGCCAGTCTGCTAGCGAGGTCACTAGCTTTGAAAAAAGCCAAAAAGCAGCGACGATATCACTTGGCGATCGCTTGAACACTATCAAAGCAGTATCCTGCATCGCCTCAAATTATCTAGGCTTAAACAGTCAAATCAAAGACTTTAACACTAGACTCAACTTAGCTTTATCTGATTGTCAGCTCGAATCTATGAGCTTAGACCAGCTCTATCAACAATATCGCAATCTTCAGGTTAGCTTACTAAGCAATTGGCAAGCGCCGGTAACCAACGACTTTTTTGCCATGGTCTTATTCGGTGTATTGAAGAAGCTTGCCGATAAAGAAGAAAACCAATATATCTACAACCTGATTTTGCAAAACCATGGTGGCATCATTAGTGCCGCTCCACCCAAATTGATTGCCGAAATTGCTGCACTAATTGCTTGCGATAAAGAGCTATGCCAGGCCATGATCTCGCGCAATCAGCCCCTGGCTATGCAGTTGCTGCAAGCACACGAAGAAGCTCGTCTTCTCTATTTTGACTACCTCGAGCTATTTGGCGATCGCAGCATCGGTGAACTTAAGCTAGAAACAAAGTCTGTCAAAGATGACCCCTCAGTTTTACTCAATACAATAGGTAGTCTAGCCCTTAGCTATAGCCAACCAACAAGCAAGGCAGTAGAAAAGCCTGCCAACAATAAACTTAAAAACTTGAGTAGTAGCAAGAGCTCAATGCGACAACTCCTGATCAAGCTTGTGGCTGGCCAGACCAAAGAGTCATTAGCAAATAGAGAAAATTTGAGATTCGCCCGCACCAGAGTCTTTGGTCGAGTGCGAAAAATTGTTCAGACCATGGGGCTGAGACTGCTTGAACAAAACTGTATAGATAATCTGGAAGACGTTTTCTACTTAACTATTGAAGAATTACTCGGCTTTATTGACGGCACAGCCGTGTCGACCAATCTCAAAGGGCTAATTGCACTGCGCAAAGAGGAACAGGCACATTTTGCTACAAGTGCTGCCGAGCGACTTGTCTTAGTTGGCGCCAGTGGTCTGAGAAAGTCGAATTTATTTTTGCCAAAAGAGAAGGCAGCGGCTGGTGGCCAAAAGCTTGGGTTAAGTGGCCTGGGAGCCTCAGCTGGTGTAGTTGTAGGCCGGGCCCGAGTTATTATCAATCCTGAAAGCGAAATGCTTCAACCCGGCGAGATTCTCATAGCCGACCGGACAGATCCAGGTTGGATCGTCCATTTCGCTAACTGTGCTGCAATCGTAGTTGCTCATGGCAGCCTTCTTTCACACACGGCAATCGTTGCTCGTGAACTAGGAATTGCCGCTGTTGTTTCTTGCAAAGGTGCGCTGGAGCAAATTCGAACAGGCGACCTGATCGAGGTCGATGGTTCCACCGGAGTTGTTACCGTACTTTCTTCCCCAGAGTTAGAGTTGATCGAGGAGGAAAACAATGCAGTTCCTGCCTAAGCGAGTCAAATTCAACCAAGATCTGATCCGCTACTCTCAATGTTGGGAAGACACCGATCTGGTGCTCGACAATTTGGCGGTTTCTGGCGGGGATACCATTCTTTCGATAGCCTCTGCTGGAGATAATACTTTGTCTCTTCTAACAGCTAATCCGAGTAAGATCATTGCTATAGACTTTTGCCAGGCGCAACTTGCTGTGGTGGCGTTAAAAATAGCAGCCTTCAGAGTTTTAAGCTACGAAGAACTTCTCACTTTTTTAGGCATTGGTAAGCCCCAATCTACCACTGCTAGATTGGCAACCTATGAGCTATTGCGCCCAAGCTTAGCGGTTCAATATCGTCAGTTTTTCGACAAACGACCAGAACTGATTGTCAAAGGCATAATTAATTGCGGTAAATTAGAGCGCTATTTTGCCATTTTTCGTCAAGTCATTTTGCCTCTGGCCCACAACAGAGA
>CALRJJ020000458.1:0-4870 GCA_943367505.1 Flavobacterium psychrophilum
AAATTTTGGCTTGGTTAAAGATATTCGTGATATCAAATTAAATAGTGGTGTCAATTTCCTTCGTTTTGAAGACGTAGCTGCTGCCATTGATCCGACCACAGTGAGTTTTTCTGCCTTGACCAACCCAAACAGTGTGGTTGTGCGTGAGCAAAATTATCAATACGACTTGATGGATCAAAACACCATTCTTTCTCGTTCGATCGGCAAGCAAGTCAAATTTCGCCAATTTCTCAGTACGGGCGGTGTGCGAGAGGTCACTGGTACTCTGCTTTCTAGCCCTCAGGTAACTGTAGCTGATTCAAACGGCAACTTATCGGAGCGCTCCCAGTCTATCGTCATCCAAACTTCCTCCGGTGTCGTGGTAGGACCAGAAGGCGAGCTTGAGCTAGCCGAACTACCAGCTGGTCTGGTTTCTAAACCATCATTGTTATGGAAGCTAGAAAGCGATAAAGAGGGAGTTGAAACAAGCGAGATTAGCTATCAAACCCAGGGGCTCAATTGGAAGTGTGATTATGTGGCTGTGGCTAACGCTGACGATAGCCTCTGTGACTTGACTAGTTGGGTCACCCTCGACAATAAATCTGGTGCAACTTATCGTGACGCTGCTCTAAAGCTCATGGCTGGCGATGTCCATAAAGTCACAGAACCTGCGGCAGATATGGCTGTAATGGGTGGAATGGCAGAGTCTGCAGCGGCCCAACCCCAGTTTCAGGAGCAGAGCTTCGCTGAGTATCATCTCTATTCACTGCAAGGCAAAACTGACCTCAATGACAATGAGACCAAGCAGCTGACATTGTTCAACGCTAGTAAAGTGCCTGTGAAAAAGCTTTTTGTATTTGACAGTAATAATGCCGTAAGCCCCTATGGTGGCTCTAATGGCCAGCAGAGTCAAAAAGTAAACGTCAAATTGGAGCTGGCTAATAGCAAAGAGAATAATCTTGGCCTGCCTATGCCCAAGGGAAAAGTTCGAGTCTACAAAAAAGACCTCGACGGTGCCCTGCAGTTTGTTGGAGAAGATCTAATTGATCACACTCCTCGCGATGAAAAAGTTAGAGTCTATCTCGGTGATGCTTTTGACGTTGTGGCTGATCGCAAACAAACAAGTCAGGTCCAGGTATCTGATCGCGTGCAACGTTCAAGCTACTCCATTGAGTTTCGCAATCACAAAGAGACAGCAATTACTGTGACTGCAATTGAACATTCTTATGGTGATTGGAAAGTGACTACATCTAGTCAGCCTTTCGATAAGAAAGACTCACATACTTTTGAGTTTGCGGTGAAAGTGCCTGCCAATGGCTCGGCTACAGTTACTTATACAATTGAGAATCGCTAAATCAGTAAGTAGCTCTATTTACTTTCGAGCATGCTATCTAGTACTAGTTGGCCGGCGCCTATGATACCAGCCATGCCACCAAGTTCTGATTTGTAGATCTCCAAGCTCTCACCAATTCTAGGTAAGCATCTATCAGTAACCATTTCGTGCAATAGACCAAAGTCGACACAGTCGGCCAGTCCACCAGTGACAATAAAGGCATCGGGATCAAGTATGTGGGCTAGATTGACCATGCCGGTAGCAATATGCTCGTGCCAGGTTTCCATTGCTCGTTGGGCAACAATGTCGCCACTGCGAGCAGCGTCTACAATGTCGTGAGTTGTAAGCTTTTCGCCCTTGCTACACAAGGGCGTTTGGTTGCTGCTCAATCCGCTAAGAATATCTTTGGCGGTGGTGACCAGGCCCCGGCCTGCGCCATAGGCCTCCCAGCAGTCGAATAAGCCGCAGGTGCAAAGACGTTTATTGCCCATGGCAATGCGGATATGACCAATTTCTCCCCCACCCCAGTGAGCGCCACGATAAAGTTTGCCTTTTAAGATTAGTCCGCCACCGATTCCGGTGCCTAAGGTCACCACTGATACACAAGTGGTGTGCATCATGTGCCTGGCGCTGGCTTCACCATAGGCGGCAGCATTGGCATCGTTGTCTACCAGGGTTGGGAGCATGGTTTTCTCTTCTAGGACTTGCTTTAGTGGCGTGCCTGTCCAGCCGGGAAGGTTTCCTGTTGAACCAACGATTTCGCCAGTATCGCAATTGACGATGCCAGCTGTAGCAATGCCGATTCCTGACAGTACAAATTCTTTTTGAAAACCAAGCACTAGATCGAGAACCGCTTGGACAATGTTTTCAGGACCATTGGGGGTTGGTACTTGCCTTGGCTCTGAGACCAATTGGCTATCCATAATTGCTGCAGCTCTAATCTTGGTACCGCCAAGGTCGACCCCAACTGCTGGCATTTTATTCTTGACAAGATTGTCTAGTGCTGTACTTTCTAGTTCTTTCACTTGAAAGAGTCCCGATTTGAGGTGGTAGTAGCATTCTTGAAGTATTGATTCTTCAAGTATTTATTCTCGAATGGCTTATTCTAGCAGCAGCCCTAGCTGTTGCTTACTATCTTGTACTAGAACAGGCTATTGTTTAGATACAAGCCGTAAATTATTGAATGCCACTCATCTGACCATGGTCAGGAGAACCCTTGAGGACAAGGCTCTTGAATGGAATTGGTTGGCCGTAAATTATGTCGAAACCAAAGCGGTTGATGCCTTGAATCATATTTCGCGACAACAGTACTTTGAAGTCTTGAGGGCCAATGGCTGCCGAAATCGATTTTGAGTAGGGCAATTTTGAATCGATGTTATAGCCATAACCGCCACCGACTGTTAACCACTTGTTGATTTTTACGTCGCCCTGGATGTTGGCAGATTTATTCCCTTGCAAGAATTGGTCGTAGTAGAACGGTGAACTACCACGCACTGCCGATTGGGTATAGTTTGTGCTGAAAGTGAAGCGGTCTGCTTTAAACTGAACAGTCGGTCCAATTTGACCCATAATTCTGGCGTCGCCAGTGGAATATCCACCCATAGCCACACCCCCAAATACGTAGCCACGGGCTCCGTATTTCTCGTTACCGAGTGAGAAAAGTGGTTGCGATACAGCTGTTATCTGTTCTTGCACAACAAAGCCACTCTTCATCACGGTGTTGTTAGTTGTGCCACCGTAAAGAGCTGCCATGCCTGGAGTGGCGTTAATCAATTGGGGATTGTCTTGAGCCCATCCGGCTGAGGAGCGGAAGTTGAGGCTTGATAGGTAGGGAACATTTCCCATGGCATGGTTGTGAACAACTTCAGCGATTAGTCGTGCTCGTCTGAAGCCGTATAGACCGTCGTTTTGAAATCTATTGATGCCGGCTTGGAATAGAGTTTTCTTGTTTAATTGGCTTTTGAAGTCGGCTACTAGCAAATTGGAGACAGAACCATAGGCCAGGTGAGTGCTGAATTTATTATTGCTGTAACCAACTTGACCAGATAGACCGATGCCACTGCCACCAGTTTGTCCAGAAGTAGTGCGGCCACCAAATTGCACCATCGGTGCCCAGTTGAACTTACCAGTCTTGCCCATAGCAGAGTTGAAGCTTGGACCAATATTGATACCACCACTTTGAATATTGCTACTCAACATGGGCGTAACTGGAAACATAATATTGTTGTCTTGGCCAACAGTAGCCACAAACTTAGGAACGGGCACGGAGAAGCGAGCAAATTGCAAGCGGCCGCCCAAGACAGTGAGGTTACCGCTCTCTTTGTATTTTTCGTAGATCATCTTCCGCGCTTTGAAGACAAAACTTGGCTTGTCTGTGAGGTAAGCGTCCGGATGCATGATCTTGTCTGCAATATCGGTGACGGAACTTTGGGGCCCGTACAACATGTTTTTGCCAAGGTGGAATGGCGTTGGATTATCTAGGGTGCCATTCTTGAAGATCATGCCTCTGTTGGTACCGTAGGCACCCCTGGCGATAACCTGGGTGCCATTCAGCTCTGTGTCAGGGCTGGTAATTAGATATTCATCAGAATTGACTTTGAACTTGAAGGCACTACCAGTGGTTACCTGGCCAGTACGTAAAATTTTGACGTGACCACGAGCGTCGATGGTCTGACTATTCTGATCATAGAGGATCATATCGGCTTCTAACTTGGAGTTTTGCCCCCCAATGATAGCCACAGCGTTGCCGGTACCTAAGAAAGTGTTTTTCTCTTGGTCGTATTCAGTATCATCAGCAACAATCTGAATTGTGCCTTTTAGAGTTGTGTCTTCACTGACAGCACTATCCATCTCGCTGAGCTGTAGATCATCAGCCGATGCTGATGCCTCGAGCATAGACGAAGCATCTGTCCGCTCTGGAGCAATTTTGTCCGGCGCACCAGAAATGGCGGAATCTGCTTGGGGAACTTCTGGTGTGAGTGTTGCTTGATTGGCAGGTTCAGCTTGAAGAGGTTGTTCTTCTGGAGTGGTCTCGGTTGTTGTTTTTCTGTCTTCAGAGGAAGAAGAAGTAGTAGTAGTAGTTGATGGAGCCGTAGCAGGCCTAGACTGAATGTCGTTCTGGTCAATCTTTGGCGTAAGAGGCAATAGCAAAGTGCCAGATGGTTTATCTGACTTGCTGGCTGCGGCCCAGGCTGGAATCAAAGCAGAGTTAGAAGCTATCAACAGAGAGAGGCTTACTGCTACGTACTTGAGATTCTGACTTCCGCTGCCTTTAGTCATAAAATTCCTATTGGTTGATCTCTTTTTCAATTCAGTTTCTTTTGTGCTTCTTGTGCTTCAGATAGATTTTGTACTGCAAATACTTTTTGTACTTCAGTGCTCTTCGCTCTTTCATCAGGTACTACATGCTCAGACGCACAAATTAGTCCTGACGTTCCTCGGCTATTGTCGCAGTAAAATCGATTCTCTTTATTACTTACTACCAATGATTAAGAATCCCCCATAACAAGGTTATAGCCTTATTTGCCTCTTTATGACAACCGGGATGTCAACTAGGTT
>CALRJJ020000459.1:0-4865 GCA_943367505.1 Flavobacterium psychrophilum
GCAGCACCCATGGTTTTGAAATTAGACTCACTGCCCTCGGTCAAATTTAAGTAGCGAACTTTTTCTAGAGCTGGAAATTTCTTTCGCAGTTCATCGCCGGTCTTATACTGACTGACGACGCCCACACTGGAACCAACTTGCTTAGTCAGTTCAGCCTCTACTTTGTCACCGAGGGTGAAGGGCAAGTCAGTTAGCTCATCAGGACTGTTGATCACACCCCAGAGAACCCCCTTAGAGGAGTAGGTGACAATTTTCTCGAAAACCGCACCAAAGGGAGCTATGCCTACGGCTTTTGCTGCCGGGACAGGACTTGTGACACTTGCGACAGTAGTCTGTTTGCTCGCGGGAGTTGTGGCTGGAGTGGTGCTTGCAGGTGTCGTCTGCGCGCTTGTCGGAGCCGTTGTAGTCTGAGTGCTTGTCGGAGCAAAGGAAACTGGATCTACACTAACTCGAGCCTGTTGCTTGACCGGTGCGACAACAGGAGTAGCAGCAGCTTCAGCAGCTGACGCCTCTTTGCTATAAGACTCAGTTTTACGTGGTCTTGCCGGTGGTGCCAGCATGGCCAGTTCATTGCCATTCCAGCGCATCTTCATCTCTGGGCTTTGCGGCACACGCCGGTCGAACTGCACTTCTTGTTCCACAAGATCCCGCAGTGCGTCGTATGCTTCTGAAAGCTTTGTTTGAGCGCCCTTACATTTAAGCGCTGACATAAGATTATGAGTAAACACGCCGTTCTGATAGCGTTTTGATTCCCACGATCTCTCATTGGCTTTGCTGGAAGAAATAACAATAGTGCCTTCGCCAGCGATACTACCAACATCAAAATTCTTGGAGCGCACGAGACCTTTGCCGCCAGCCTCCGCAGCACCGCTGTTGCAGGCGTCGAGAAGAACGATGACTCGATCGCACATTGTTCTTCGGCGTATGGTCGTGGCTAAATCCTGCAACTCAATAGCTGAGGAGAAGAGGTTGTCTACATCAGTGTCGTAAGTGACCAGAAAGTTCTCACCGGCTACATCCATTTCTTTAGGGCTGCCGTGGGTTGAGGCGAAAACTAGCACGACGTCGTCTTCAAGCACGCGCCGTGGCAACCAATCGTCGCCCACAGCTCTTTGAATGGCGTTCTCGGTAGCCTCTTCATTGGTTAATAGCAAGACATGATCTGGCGCAAAATTTCCTTCCTTGACAAGAAAATCAGCGAAATCTCGAGCATCTTTTGACGAGTATTGCAGAGAGGGAATGCGCTTGTCTTTGAACTTGTCAATGCCAATTACAACCGCCCATTTATCCCGAATGGGCTTATTTTCTGCCGACATTGTGGTCTTTAGAACTGGCCGCGATTGCGGTGTGGCCGTCATATGCGCTGAAGCGTTGGCGGAAGATTTAGCTGCAGATTTAGGCGCCGACCTAGTTGAAGATTTGGCTGAAGATTTGGCTGAGGATTCGGCACAAGTCGGTACGGCAACCGCAGCAGTCGCAAGAACAATTGCAATAATCCAGCATTTCATGGCCACAACCCGTTAAAGTTCATCAGCTATAGACGCAAATCCAAGCAGTTTATAATATACAGCAACTACTTAATAGCTACTGCCCCATAATTCACCGGTGCAGGCAGTCGCAAAATTCACTTGGGCGGCGGCAAAACTTGCGGTGACGCGCTCAAGAACATCTTCGCCAGCTGTGGGGGATATGAAAAAATCGGCAAGTAAACGTTATCTTCTGTGCGAATCAGACGCAGTCTGCCAGATGCATCAGAGAATGCCGATACATCCTTCGGACTCAGCTGACTGAGCGGTACAGACAAGCTACTTCCAAGGTTGCTGCTAGCAGGCAAGCAAAAGAGCATACGCTCTGTACCTTCCGCTCTCTTACCGGTAGCATCCTTCTTCCACATCAGGAATAAGCTAGGAGAGAAAAACAAACCGGGCCCGATTGTTGCCATCCATGGTTCTGCTCTGTTTGCATTCTTGCTCAGCTGGCGCGTTTCTTCAAAGCTCTTCAAAAAAATGACAAAGCAAATAACCCAAAAAAGAGGCAGCGAAACGGCAAGACTAGCAATGAAGACTGGCGTGCGAAAAGTTTCAATAACAGGTTGCGGCAAGGGCAAAATGCCCTGCCCAACAAGAAATACCAAATTGCCGAAAATTACAACGCTAAAGAAGAACTGAATGCCAAACAAAAACAGCAAATTCTTCTTTATTGCATCGAGACTCTTTTCCAATGGTCACTCCTGGCCTAGCCAATCAACTACTTTCGACTCCGTTGACACCGTGGATACCATTGATACCGCTGTTACTCTAAGCCCACTTAAGCTCAATAATCCTCAACTTCTCTTTCAACTTCTACTAATTCATCTGTCTTGTACAGCTTCGTGAAACAGTTCATCATGGGAGTGTTCCTACTCCAACA
Source organism: Flavobacterium psychrophilum (assembly GCA_943367505.1). GTDB lineage: Bacteria > Cyanobacteriota > Vampirovibrionia > Obscuribacterales > Obscuribacteraceae. Next base: position 2,410 of record CALRJJ020000459.1, read on the forward strand.
GCGCGGCAATGCCCAAGCCAAACCGTCCCGCCAGCCGCTTAGCTTGCTCCAGGCTGAGCTTTCTCTCGCCTTTCAGGAATTCAGATACGCGACTTGGTGAACTAAATTCGGACACGAGATGTTGTTGCGAAAGATCGTTCTCAACCATGAGATATTGAACCAATTTGCGTGGCGACATTTCTGCACACTCATCATCCCACTTAGATTCATACTTAACGATGAGGTCCGTTAGAACCTCTAGATAATCACGCTCAGCCTGGGTAATTAAATCACCCCGCTCGACCAGCACGTCACAAATTTCAGCAGCCTGCTCATTCTGTTCGTCGCAGCGAATTGGACGAAGCGGAAACCGCTTGATCAACCTGTCGTATGTCTTTTTTTCATCATTGATGGTCTTTGACATTTCGCAGCCTCCTTGCTGCCATCACCTCAATCAGTATTCCCTCTTTGAGAACAGATTGGCAAGAATCAGCTCAGACTTTGGGAAAATCTAATATCCTCTGCTATTGGCACCCGGCAAGAAACCCGGACGACCTCGCAGCTTAAGACCTAAATTCCGGCACGCACTATTTAACTGGCCGCATCGCCTCAGCTCGAGCTTCTAATGCAACAGCCTCTTTAGCTCGATTTGTTTTCCTTAGCACAGCAGCATAGTTGTTTAGCACCGTAGCAATATGAGGATGCTTTGGCCCATACGCCTTCTCTAATATTGACAGAGAGCTCTTGTATAAGGGCTCTGACTGCGCATATTTACCTTGTGCCGAATACAACTCTGCCAAGCAATTTAAATCAGCACCAATATCAGCGTGGTTTGGACCAACTACTTTAAGATCAATCGCCATAGCGCGCTTGTACATAAGCTCTGCCAAGGAGTATTTGCCTTCTTCTCTAAGGAGTCCAGCCAGATTGCTTAATTTTGCTGCCACATCAGGATGCTCTGGCCCGAGGGTCTTCTCGGCGATGGCCAGAGAACGTCTAAATAATGGCTCCGCTTGCTCAATCTTGCCCTGATAGCGATAGAGTGAGGCCAAGTTGTTTAAGTCACTCGATACAAAAGGATGATTTGGTCCCAATGCCTTCTCATCAATGGCAAGCGAGCGTTTAAACATCGGTTCAGCTTGGGTGTATTTACCTTGAGTCATATAGAGTTCAGCCAGATTACCTAAAGCCGTAGCAACCTTGAGATGATTCGGTCCTAGCGCCTTCTCATCGATTGCCAAAGCACGCTTAAACAAAGGCTCTGCCTCAGCATACTTACCCTGTTCCTTATAGAGCGCTGCCAGATTGTTTAAAGCAGAAGCTACATCAGGGTCATTTGGTCCTAGCGTCTTTTCTAATATCGACAAAGCGCGCTTGTGCATCGGCTCGGCCGCTGCATACTTGCCCTGAGCTTTGTAGAGCACAGCCAAATTGTCTAGAGCCCTAGCAGAATAGCAATGATTAGAACCGAACGCTTTCTCATAGATCGCCAAAGCGTGCTTGTACAACGACTCAGCCTTGGCGTATTTGCCTTGGTCAAGATAAAGCTTGGCCAGGTTGCATAAGCTTTTAGCCACATCGGGACTATTCGCACCAGATGCTTCTGCTGCTTTTATGGCCGATAGAAACGACTTCTCAGCTTCGGCATATCTGGCATGCTCAAAAGCTTCAGTGCCGGCTCTATTATATTTTTCAACCAATGCGTTGGCGAACGCTGGCCGAGCTGACGAAGAGCAGACAAGGGCGCAAGCAAGTAGTGATACTAAAACAAGTGATACTAACGGTAATGCATTCTCAAGTCTGCGATTCTTCAAGCGGTATACTCCGGTATTAAACAGAATCGCCTTGATCAACAAGTGCCTGGCAACACCATCTTCACTTCATTGCAGTTGTTCTACTTCGTTGGATACTTGTAAAGCCTTACTTACCAGCCGGAGTCTTTGCAGTCGAGGCCTTGGGAGCCTCGGTCTTCGCAGTTGAAGTCGTTGCAGCCGGAGTCTTCGCAGTCGAGGCTTTGCCTGCGGCTGGTTTTAAGGCACCGCCCTTACTACCATTCTTGTTGAAAGGAGCGGTATCCCAGTAAACATAAAGTGACTGCTTCGAAAGCCTATAGATTTGCCCTAGCTTGCCCAAACCTGACTCTCTGTAGGCTGGCTTGCCATCTTTATCGACGTAGTTTCCAGGCTTATCACCAGAGGGGCTCAGCTCATAGGTTGTACCATTTTTCAGATCGATAGTTATGTAACCTTGCCGTTGTGAAAATGAGCAAAGACCAGAGAAGGTCGCCTTATCATCGCCCTTCGGAAAAACATCGCAGCGCGCGTCGACAGTATCAGCATTGGCAGCAACGGCAAAACCTAGTGAAGCGACGCTGATACCTAAGGCAACTAAAAACTTTGAAATTTTGACCACGATTGAATCCTTTATTGTCCAAAAAGACAATGAATTTTGAGCGAAACGGAAAGCATAGAACTACG
>CALRJJ020000460.1:0-4849 GCA_943367505.1 Flavobacterium psychrophilum
GTGGAGCAGAACCTCAAAACTAATCATCTAAATGTCAAAATCTATGGGGCTTTAGCTGATACCGACTGGGTTTACCAGGCACCAGATGGAGGCAGCTCGAAACTGATTGAGAACGTCAGTTGGAAGCAACCTGAAGACGGCGTTTATCAAGTCGATATTGATCTTACCGGCTCTCGACAGTGGGGCTATTTCGCCGACTTTGAAGACAACAATCTCAATTTGCATATTAAGTATCCACCGAGATTGAAACCAATAGCTGAAGAAGCGCCCATGCGCCTGCAAGGACTAAGTATTTGTCTTGACCCTGGCCATGGTGGCAAAGAAACAGGTGCGATTGGCCCCTCAGCCATTCGCGAAGCCGAAATTAATCTAGCCATCGCCCTTAAGTTCAGAGACCTGCTTGTGGCTGAGGGAGCCACTGTCTACATGACCAGAGAAGGAGATGTCGACGTCTCACTCAATGATCGCGTCGACTTCGCCAAAGCAAAAAATGTTGACCTGTTAATTTCCATTCACAACAATGCCCTGCCTGATGGTCGCGATCCCAATAAAGAACACGGCACATCTAGCTACTGGTATCACCCGCAGTCGCAAGAATTGGCAGCCAGCCTCAAAAATGCCGAGGCTAAAGAACTTGGCTTTCCCGATATCGGAGCGCGTTATCAGAACCTGGCCCTGTGCCGCCCAACCAACATGCCAGCGGTCTTAGTAGAGGTTGGTTTTGTTTGCAATCCCGACGAATATGCCAAATTAATCAGTCCAGCCAGTCAACAGGCCGCGGCACAGGGCATGCTAAAAGGGCTGATTAATTACTTTGCGAAAAAATAGAGAATAGGTATGCCAGAAGCAGAAAGAGCACTAGCTATTGACATTGGCAATTCTAGAATTTGCTGCGGTCTATTTATTGGCGGTCAATTAAACGAAACTTGGAACTACAGCACGGCCGATCCAGCCACAGCTTCATCACACTTGAACAGCCTGCACAACAAATATGGCAGAGGATTAATTGCAGTATCGTCTGTGGTGCCTGGAGTTCTACCTAGCATAATTGAGCAGTGGCCCAATGCCAAAGACAAAATATTTGAAGTCTCAGCCAGCAGCCAAACTCTGATTAGCGGACTCTACGACACCATGGGCTCAGACCGAGTTGCCAACGCCGCTGCAGCTTTCAAGCTTCACACCATCGATGCCGAAGCAGCCGTTGTCATAGATTTTGGTACTGCCACAACACTTACTGCCGTAAATAACAAAGGCAATTTTCTTGGCGGCATGATTACCCTGGGACTGACCAAAACATTTCAAGCTCTGCACTATTCAACAGCACAACTCCCCGAGCTCTCAGTACAAGAACTCGAGAATCTCTCGCTCTCTTCACCTCTGGCCTTCGACACCCAAACAGCCATAGAAAGAGGCTGTGTTATCGGACACATCGGCATGGTTAGATATTGGCTCGAACGTGCTCTCAAAAGCTTGCCCAGCAAGACTACAGTGGTGGCAACAGGAGGGCTGGCACGATTAATTGCACCAGCCATCAAGTTGTTCGATCATGTAGACGTTAATCTGACTCTAAAAGGAATCAAGATTATTGGCGAGGCGGCAGCGGACCAAGTGGGTCAAGTTTGAAACTTTGTTCAAGTTGATCGCGGTACGCCATGTTGGTGAGAGCTTCTACTGAATACATTTCATCATGCCAGTAACTTGCTTCAAGCTCTTTCAATTCTTCTAAACGCTGGAGCAAATTGGCTGGTATAAGCTCGTCTTGCATTAAGTCCTCAGTTCTAGTTTTAAAAGATTCCACTCCTTCAGTTTAGTTCGCTTTATCGAAACCGCAATTCTTGACTTCCGCGCATATACAATAGAAACCAGCGCCAAATCAGGTTCTTCAAAGTGCCACATAAAATCAAAATCTTAGTGTTTTCGAATATATACCAGTGCCCTACCTCAAGGTAGGCTACTAAGATCCCCTTCGATACACCGTTTTTTTATCAGACCTTTGCTAAGATGGAACTAAGAATGGATCTAAGAAAGGTCCTAAGTAAGACCCTAAGATAGTAAAAGTCCGCCAAGTAACCACGAGTTAGTAATGATGAATTTAAAACTTAGACTTGAAAGACTCTGCGACACCCGCTCTTGGGTGCGGCTCCACTTCATGGACGGCACTAGCCTAATTGGCCGGGTACTGCGCATTGGCCAAGATTATGTAGAGATTGAGTCATTTGGAGAAGCAGATAGACACGGCACTCCAGACTATTCAAAGCATCTCATCCCCTTGGCCCTAATCAAATTTTTGACCATAGAATCAGCCCGCTTTGCCGAAGCTGAAAGAAGACGCCTAGATTATCTGTCACAGCTAGAAACCAACCCCGATGCCATTTCGGAGCTAGAGCGCTAGCGCTGTAGTTCTATTTCTATTTACTAGCTTTTCGTCAGGGCGCCAGCTTTACGCTTAGCACTCCAACCTTCAACATTGGCTTGCTTGGCCCGGGCCACAGCTAGAGCACCGTCTGGCACAGCCTTAGTGACCACACTGCCGGCCCCCACCACCGCCTCAACCCCAAGCTCTACTGGGGCGACCAGAACAGAATTACTGCCGGTAGAGGCCCCATCATTGATAATTGTGCGAGCTTTTTTCTTGGTCAGATGGTCATAATTAGCTGTAATTGTGCCAGCACCGATGTTGACGTGGTTGCCCAAAACCGCATCACCGACATAACTAAGGTGCGAAACATTACTATGATGGCCAATATCAGCCTTCTTCAATTCAACGAAGTTGCCTACTTTCGAAGCATCGCCAATGACATTGCCCTCGCGTACATGGGCAAAGGGGCCAACCTTGACGCCATCGCCAATAACCGAATTGTTCACTTGCGAATTGTTGATAGTGGTATTGTTGCCGACTTTTACCACACCCTTAATTACAGTAAAGGGTCCAATCTGGCAATTAGAGCCAATCTGGATGTTACCAATCAAATAGCAACCAGGTAGGACAACAGTCTCTTCGCCAATACTTACCTCTGGTGCAATCCACGTGGCACTTGGATCAACGATAGTCACACCTGACTCTAGGGCCAATTTAGTGGCGGTTATATCGCGCAGGTGAACCGTCGCTTCCGCCAATTCCACCCGTGAATTAATACCACAGACTTCTCTAAAGTCAGTCAGTACCATTGTTTCAGTAACGTGATTGCTGTGATAAGCCCAAGCCACGAGATCAGTCAGATAATATTCTTTCTGCTTGTTATCGCAAGAAAGCGAGTTCAAACCGGCTGCAGCAGCGGGCCACTCGATGCAATAAATACCGGTGTTTACTTCATTGATTAGCTTTTCACCCGGAGAAGCATCTTTGTCTTCAACAATGCCGCGCACTTTGCCATCCTGGTCTCGCACCATGCGGCCATAGTTTTTAGGGTCTGGCACTACCGTGCTCAGGGCCGTTATCACTGCTTTCTTTTCCCGGTGAGTAGCCAAAAGCTCTGCCAGAGTATTACTTTGCAAGACCGGAGCATCGCCCACGGTCACAATCAGGGTACCTTCAAAACCATCTAAAGCTGGCATTACCTGCATCACTGCATGACCGGTACCGAGCTGTGGTGACTGCAAATGGGTAGAGAAGGGGCAAACCGGTGGATTATTCACAACAAAGTCAGTAACAATATCAGCCGAATGTCCTACTACTAGATGCAAATGCTCTAGACCTTCACCCTCAACAGCAGCACCAACGGCATCCATTACTCGACTCAATATGGCGCGACCAAGAACTTCATGAAGCACTTTGGGCTTATTAGACTTCATCCGCTTGCCTTGACCGGCAGCCAATACAATCGCTCTAACAGGTCGCATAATCACTCCACTTAGCTAATGCAAGCAATGATTATAAGCCGTAAAAGCAAAAAGCCTCACCAGAAGTGAGGCTCTTTTGAAATGTCCGCAGTGTTGGTGCCGCCCCAACAGACTCAATCCCTTGTGTCTCTCGTACTGGAGTTCCTGCGATGAACAAGGCTAATGTTATCCAACCCTCCACACTTTTGGCCGCCTTTTAACCTTTCGTTTATTATGCCCGTAACAAGCGTAATATCTTGTGGCATATAGATAGTGAGCCCAAATACCAATTATCAGTAACTATTGGTATCAACAGGCGACTATAGAGAAATAGACGGAAGGGCACTAGAATTGTTTCCCCTCGTAACAAAAGTAATGTTGCACAAAAGAAAAAAACACAGTCTTACCAGCCGAATATTGCCGCTATTGGCAATGGTCACCCTAATTAGCCAAGGGTTTATTGGGGCAGCGCAAGTTGCATCAGCCCAATATCGCAAAGCTCCAGCTAGGCCCGCTCAGGCTGGTGTCTATCCAGAGTATCGCAGTCGCTTTGGCACAATTCACTGGGTGCGCGACCAAATGCCTCTGAAGGTCTACATCTCGCCAGGGTTAACTCTTGACAGTATGATGGATCCAAATCTGGGAGTGCCCATTGCCAACACCGATAACCTGGCAGCCTGGCCTAACCTCGTGGCCAATGTGGTGAGCAATCCGGAACAGTTTCAAGCCCTGAAACGAGCCGAAGGCTATGTCGACGGCCACTACCAGGCAGCCCTAGAAGGGGTCTTGTCCTGGAAGCAATTTGAACGCGAAGGGCTATTTTCTTACGAGCTCACTCAAGACCCAGGAGAAGCGGATATCTACGTCTTCTTTACTAATCACTTTGTCACCAAAAGCGGCATGGCCCTCTTTGCCCAAGACATTCGCGGCTACACATCCAAAACAAACTTTCCCTATAAAGCAGTTCTTGCCGGTGGCCAAGCAGATTTCAAACCAGCGGTCATAGTACTTAGAACCACCGATGGACAGG
>CALRJJ020000461.1:0-4846 GCA_943367505.1 Flavobacterium psychrophilum
AATTCAACAAAATGCTCGAGCTAAACGGTACAGTTATCGTCCTTTTGATCAGTTTTTTAGCCTTTATTTGGGCTTTAGACTTGGTCTTTGTCAAGCCCGTGGCCAAGGTTCTGGAGGCGCGGGCTGCCAAAATTGAGAAAGATTTGGAAGCTTCGAAGGCCTCACGTGCCGAAGCTGATTTAGTTCTGGTGGAATACCAGAAACGCTTAGCCGATGTGCGCAACAAGGCCCAATCGATTATCAATGAGGGCGTCACCGCCTCCCAGAAACTACGTAATGAAGAAATCTCGAAAGTGCAAGCTGGCGGTCGTCAAAGACTAGATGCTGCACGAGTCGAGTTGGCTGAAGAGAAGAAGGGTCTGGTAGATCAGCTAGTTGATCGTGAAATTGAATTGGTCAACATCATGATGGGCAAACTGATTGGTACTAGTCATGTTGCCTCTGGCATCGATAGAAGCCAGGTGAAGAAAGCGCTTGAGGAGGCCTGCTAATGTTTTTGTTTGCTGAAGTCGAGCATAATCAGCTCTTTGCTATGTTCGAAAACAATGTCATTAACTGGGTTTTGCTCGTTGCTTTCTTCTGGTGGGTAATGGCTAAGAACCTGCCACCAGTCTTCAAAGCTCGGGACGAGAGTATCAATGCTACTTTGGCTGCTGCCCAGAAAGCCCGCCAGGATGCTGAAGCCCTTCTCGAAAAGCAAAAAGCAGCTGTTGCTAACGCTGAAAAAGAAGCCGAACAAATTCTTATTGAAGCCAAAACTATTGCTGCTGAGATGAAAGCCAATCTTGAGGCTCAGACTCAAAAAGACATAGCTGAAATGCTGGTCAAGTTTGAGAATGCTGTGGCCGGAGAGAGACAATTACTGGTTAACGAATTGCGTCAGGCTTCGGTTAAAGCCGCTATTGAATTGACACGCGGACAGCTTGCATCTCAGACCAGTGCTGAAGTGAAAGCTAATCTGCTCAATCAATTTATGGAGCAACTTGAAACGCTCAATACTAAGTCGCTGGTTTCATCCGGTGCACTTGAGTCTGTTTCTAAGTAAGTCTGTTTCTAATTAAAAAGGTCCATTGACTAGATGAATACCGAACTACAAGGAATAGCTAGCTCATACGCCGAAGCGGTGCTTGATCTGTCTAGCAAAAATGCTCAAGAAGAAAATGTTTTAGACGAGCTGAAAATGGTCAACACCGTTTTCGCTTCAGACAAAGACATGAGCATCATCATCAATCACCCTGCCATTCGGGCTACTCAGAAGAAAGAAATTCTGCGAACCGTATTTAGTGGCAAGGTCTCGACACTGACAGATAACTTGATCAACTTGCTGGCTGATAAACGCAGACTAGATCTCCTCCCTTTCATTGAATCTGGTTACCGTGAACTGCTCAACAAGCGCAAAAATGTTGTTAGCGCATTGTTGACCTGCTCAGAAACCATGGCTGACGCTAATGTCGCCAATATCAAAGCTCAACTAACCGAGCACCTCGGCAAACGCCTGGAGCTTGAAGTTAAAGTCGATCCCTCACTAATCGGTGGGGTTGTTCTCAGACTTGGTGACCAAGTCATTGACGGCAGCCTGAATGGCAGACTGAAAGCTCTCGAAAAAGCCCTCATGGCTGTTTAATTGCATCCTGCAAAAATCAAAATCAACAAATCAAACTGACCACAAACAAGAAAACAAGTAACTTAGAGGTTAATGACCATGGCAATCAGGCCCGACGAAATCACATCAGTATTGAAACAGCAACTGGAGCAATACCGTTCTGCGTTGAATGTCAGCAACGTCGGTAGCGTGCTTCAGGTGGGCGACGGTATTGCCCGTATCTACGGCATGGAAAAAGCCATGGCTGGAGAATTGGTCGAGTTCGACGATCCTGATAAGACTCGCGGCATGGTTCTCAACTTAGAAGAAGACAACGTCGGTGTTGTAATTCTCGGTGAAGGCCGCAAAATTTCAGAAGGTATGGAAGTTCGCACCACCGGCAAGATTGCTTCTGTGCCAGTAGGCGAAGCTCTTCTCGGTCGTGTTGTTAACCCGATTGGTATTCCATTAGATGGCAAAGGTCCAATCAACGCCACTGAGACTTCACCAATCGAAGTTAAAGCTCCTGGTATCGTTTCCCGTAAATCAGTTCACGAACCAATGATGACCGGCATCGCCGCCATCGACGGTATGATTCCAATTGGTCGTGGTCAGCGCGAACTTATCATCGGTGACCGTCAAACTGGTAAGACTGCTGTCGCCATTGACGCCATCATCAACCAGAAGAATCAACCTAATCGCCCTATCTGTATTTATGTAGCAATCGGTCAGAAAGCTTCAAACGTCGGTAAAATCCAGAAAATTTTGGAAGATGCTGGCGCAATGGAATACACAATCATCGTTGCTTCATCAGCAACCGATGCTCCTGCCCTTCAGTTCTTGGCACCATACGCTGGTGTGGCCATGGGTGAGTACTTCATGAAGAAAGGCGGACATGCCCTGCTAGTTTATGATGACTTGTCCAAGCACGCTACTGCCTACAGAACAATGAGCTTGCTCCTTCGCCGTCCACCAGGTCGTGAAGCTTTCCCTGGAGACGTTTTCTATCTGCACAGCCGCTTGCTTGAGCGCGCTGCAAAATTGTCAGATGCTCTTGGTGCTGGCTCTCTAACTGCTCTTCCGATCATTGAGACTCAAGCTGGTGACGTATCTGCTTACATTCCAACCAACGTAATTTCGATTACAGACGGACAAATCTTCTTAGAAACCGATTTGTTCTACGCTGGTGTACGTCCTGCTATTAACGCTGGTATTTCGGTAAGCCGAGTGGGCGGTTCAGCCCAAACTAAGGCGATGAAATCTGTAGCCGGTAAGCTTCGTCTAGACCTTGCCCAATTCAGAGAATTAGAAGCATTCGCTCAGTTTGCCTCTGACCTCGACAAATCAACGCAAGATCAAATTCGTCGCGGTCAAAAGTTGACTGAAGTGCTGAAACAAGCCCAATATCGTCCCCTCAGTTTGGCTGAACAAGTTTCAATCTTGTTTGCTGCTAACAAGGGCATCCTTGATGATGTTGATACCAAAAACATCACCAAGTTCAAGGTCGAATGGTTCAAGTACCTTGGCGCACAGGCTAAAGATCTTGAAGCTAAGCTTCTCACCGGAGACAAACTCTCTGATGCTGATGAAACAGCGCTTGTTGACCACTTGAACAAGTTCAAGACCAACTTCTTCAAACCATAATTTAGAGAAAACAAAAGATGGCTAACCTCAAGGCAATACGTCAAAGAATCAAGAGCGTCCAGTCGACCCAGAAGATTACTCGGGCCATGAAACTGGTAGCCGCCGCTAAAGTCAGGCGCGCGCAAATGCGTGTGCTGGCTGCTCGACCCTTTACCCAGGCAGTCGTAAGAGTGCTGAGAGAAGTGGTCGGCGAAGTGAGCCCAATCGATGTGCAAGAGCTGCACTTGCTCACCAGACGTGATGTCAAAAAGGTAGCCATCGTTGTTTTGTCTTCGGATAGAGGCCTTTGCGGCTCATACAACACCACTGTGTTTAGAGAAGTAATGGCTCGAATCTCCAAGCTTCAAAGCGAAGGCAAAGAAGTCTCTTTGATTTTGGTTGGTCTTAAGGCTGTCTCCTTCTTCAAATCAATCAAGATTGAAAAGCTTAAAAGCTTTACTCTCTTGCCAGCTATCCCAACAGTTGAAGAAGCTAAGTTGATTGCTAACTATGCTTCTGAGCTTTATACCGAGAAGAAAGTCGATTCAATAGAAATTATTGGGACTGACTTCATTTCGATGTTGCGCTCTGAAGTTGTAACTACCAAATATTTGCCAATTGATTTGCCACCTGCAGAAAATAAAACTGTGTTGCAACCTATTCGTTTGTTCGAGCCCAGCATTATTGATGTAATGGAGCGCGAACTACTACCGAAGTATATTCAGAACGTTATCTATCAAGGTTTGCTTGAGGCCTCAGCGGCTGAGTTAGCCTCGCGGATGAATGCTATGACTAATGCTTCTAATAACGCCCGTGATTTAATCGCTGGCTTGACTCTTGTTTACAACAAGGCTCGTCAGGCTGCTATTACTCAAGAATTGCTTGAAATCGTCGGTGGTGCTGAAGCCCTGAAGGGTTAACCTAGAATTTTAGGTATATACACCCATTTTTAAGACAGACAGCCTAATAGGTTGTCTGTTTTTGCAAGAACTTATGCAGTGCTACTCAACTATTTCGCTTGGCACTGGTCTAGTGTTGGCGAAATCTGCCCATAGGCTGGTTTATGAAATCGCCTATACAAACTTATTTTGGCGGCTATAATTGTGAAGTGGTAGCAATTGGTCGAAGTGAGTATCATGAATTTGTCAGTTACTACAAAAGATACTTCGGCCGCCACTGACGATGAGATGGCGGCCATCACCGCAGCTGTGCAGGCTTATCTATTAGACGAGCAAGAACAGGCTTCGGACAATTTATCGGCCTCACAGGCTCTGTCACCTTGGGCGGTGGCAAACCGACATCAAGCTATTGGTAGCGGCGATAGCCACGATGCCAGCGATAATCAACGTTGGTCTAAAGGTAAGCTCTGGGGTAGAGCCTTTGCTCTGGCAATTAGTCTTGCTGTAGCCAGCATCCTTCCTGGTGGCCTATCAGCTCAAGCGGCGGATAAACAAATAAGAGTTTGTCTGTCTTCTTCATTGCAGAAAGTTGATCTCGATTTTCCTGATGGTGGTAGTGTCTATACCGTTGCCGATGGTACTCTGGTCGGCAAAATAGCGCCGCAGAGCGCTTGGAACTTGAGTCTTGCTCGCTCGGCCACTAAGGGCAATAGCGCTATTGTCTTTAACGGCAAAAGTAGTC
>CALRJJ020000462.1:0-4845 GCA_943367505.1 Flavobacterium psychrophilum
ATCTCTCTAGCGCTTGATGGTAACGCTTGAAGCCACGCGACTCCAGATTTGATGAGCTTCGTTAGAGTTAACGCCGGCAGTGCTTAAACAAATCGCATAGAGCTTTCTATCGACCATAATGTAGCCAGCCAGGTGATGCACCCGGACACCGTTTGTGTCAAAAGTAGACTCGCGAACCACCCCTGGAAGCCCGCCACCAGAGCCCATCGCAAGCTGCTCCTCACCAATTTTGTGGTAATTCTTCTGAGGTGCAAAATGCTTTTCTTCCAAAATAGCTGACAGGTCATCAAGGCTCAAATTATTGTCGGCATCGCCGCGATAGACATCTAAAGCAATCATCCTGCCGTCTTTGTCGCAAGCAGCCTTTAGCAAATGATCATCACCTTCGACAACGGCTTCACTAAGAGATGACGGAAAAGATAAAGCCAAGGTACCGTCTTTGGTATGCCAGGCGTGGTCACTACCAGCAGTGGCGGAGGCGGCAGTTTTATTCGAAGAAGACGCTAGAAGGGCAGAGCCAGTTGATGTCGGCTTGCTACCGCCAGCCTTCGCCCCCTTTGCTGCTGGCGCCGTAGAAGAACCGGGAGACGTTGAACCCACCGCAGATGGAGAGATGGCCGCAATGCTATTGACTGCAGTATTCCAAATTGTGCCAGCGGCATGATATTCACTGAGCGGACAAGTCATAATTAGACTGTAAGTTTTTGGGCCTATTTGAAAGACTAAGCAGCGCTGACTAAACATCACTCCTGCCTGGCGGAAGCTTACCTCCTTTTCAACAGCGGCCTGAGCACCAGCAAGGCGGATCGGCTTCTCAAGCAATCCCTTGTATTCCGGAAGCTTGCTCCAATAAGTCTCTTCCATAACTTTGATGAGCAAGCCTGGACTCATCCCCGCCTGCGAATTAAGCAGCGAAAGTTCAGCCCAGCTTTCAGCCGCCCCTGTCAACTGACCGCTAACTTTCAGGATATTGTCTTTCTCGGCAGGCTGACTGCCAATCATGGTTTTCTTCCACGCAGCTGGATAGGTGAATTTGAGCCCAGCCTCCTCTAGATTGGAATAAATCCAGCCGTTTGCTTCACGTTCTGATGCTAGTGCGACAAGCAAAGGTGCTTGCGCCAGAAACAAGCCAAAGACTCCTGCGACAATGACTTTATTGAGATTCAACGGCCACTCCTACCTACATGGGGCTAGGCGGTCATTATGCCACGGCCAAAACAGATAAAAACTAACTAGGCGGTCAATAGATCGGCTAGCCGGTCAGCCGATAGATAAATCACTGATCGGCAAGACCCAAGACTTCAAATCAGCTATCTCATGACCTCTATTGGTTGCCACAAGCAGTTGTTCATAAACCTGCAAGACACCAGAAGATGCTGGATGGTGAGGATTAAGACGAACAGCAGCGTAGGTGTATTGGACAAATTTCTCAGCAAGGTCAAACTGCTTTCGCTCTAGCAAGGCCTGCACTAGGCTTATTTGCCCAGGAGCGAGCGCAAGAAAGAATCCTGACTGAGAACATTCCGGCAAAAGGCTCAAAAGATCCTTTAAGCTTTCTATCGCGCCCGGATCGTGTTCTGGCCCCAAGGCAAACTTACAAAGCGCGCGGCAAGCGAGCAAGGCAGTCATATTGATTTGCTTGGCTATAGGCCAAAGAGCGATTGAAGAACTCTTCAGACTTTGAAGCTGGATTGCTTGATCTATTGCCTCCACAGCCATTTGGAAATTACCTTGATCGGCATGCTCTGCTGCCGCCAGCCCTAGTCTATGAACCTTAGTCCAAATTGAATCTTCCGCCCGCCAGAAGGCTACTTCATTTTGGAGCAACTCCAAAGATGGCATTAGAGTAATGGCACAAGCTGCTCGGATATCACGGGCACCGAATGAGTCGCAAAAGCCTAAAGAGTCAACCAATCCAAGCTGCGGCTGCAACATCTTTGCAAAGTGCGTGTTTCTGCATTGAAAACTACGTGGCACCACATCAACCATTTGCTGCAAATGACCGATAGCGGCAGAATCATCTCCATCACAGAGTTCTAAACCCGCCAAATCTGCAGTCACCAAAATGAAACAGGGTTGTTGCATAACCGGAAGTGCAGTAAGAACCTTAAGCATGCGCGTGCAAGTGTGTCTCAACTGAGAAACATCGCGGTCCTTCAACGCAGCTATTCTGACGCTCATTGCAAACTGGGCAATAAAAAAAGTAAAAAGCCAAGGAATAGCTAGTACAAAAGCACAATGAGCTACGACACGAAAGAGATCGTGCTTCAAAATACCAATTGACAGTCCGAATAGTGCATCGAACCATATAAATACTACTGCTAGCACCGCGCAATAGGCAAGCAACTTAAGCGCAAATAAGCGCCCTGGCGCTTTTCGACCATCATCTATCAGTACTTGCAGAGCAATAGGCATCTAGTTACCATGTATCTATTCTGACAAAAATATTCTAGCCGCTGCAGAAAGAAACGGATTTAGGTCTAAGTGATTCTTAGGCTATATAATCAAGTATTCCCGAATTCAGCGGTGTTATATGGAAATTCAGCTATTTCGATCAGCTTTAGTTCTCTCGGCTAGCCTTATCATCTGTTCAGGCATAGTTGCATGGGCAGCACTAAATATCAGAGGCTCAGAACAAGCCATCACAGTGACGGGCTCCGCCAAGAAAAGAATTAAGTCAGATTTGGTCATCTGGAATGCAAAGGCATCCCGTCGAGCCGACAAGCTTGTTGACGCCTATAAAGCGCTGTCACTAGACATCCCTGTGGTAAAAAGCTATCTAATCAGCAAGGGAATTAAGGAAGAGGAAATTCAAGTCTCCTCCATAAACACAACTGCCCTACATGGCAGAGAAAACTATGGAATAGAAAGCAATGCGATTACGGGCTACAACCTGAGCCAGAGCCTAGAGGTACGCTCTAAAGATATCGAGAGAATTTCATTGATAGCAAGAACTGCAACAGAGCTGATCAATAAGGGCATTGCCATCGAAAGTGCCTCACCAAGTTACTATTGCACTAATCTTGGCGACATAAAAATCGGAATGTTAGCTGAAGCTGCTAAAGATGCAAAGGTCAGGGCACAAGCCATTGCTGCTAGCACGGGAAGCACAGTCAGTTCTATTCAATCAGCAAAGATGGGCGTGCTTCAGATCACGCCAGCAGATTCTACCGATGTATCAGACCAAGGAATAAGCGACGTGACCTCAATCAACAAAGATATTACAGCTGTTGTGAATCTCTCCTTCGCGCTGAGGTAATTAGCGAAAAGAGAGCACAGAATATTCTGCGCTCTCTTCAAGGTGACCAAATTGCGATGAACTAGATATTGATGAAAAGCTCGTCTTTAGAGAAACGTACTTTTGCCAGCCCGGCATATTTATCATCAGCGGCTCTGTAACCAAGAGCGCAAGCAACAACGCTGCTGCAGCCCTTTTCATTCAATTTCAAAATGCGGTCGACATCAGCGGCAACAATGCCTTCCATTGGGCAGTCGTCGATTTGAAGCATAGCTGCGGCTGTCATCAAATTGCCTAAGGCAATATAGGTTTGGCGAGCGGCCCACTCGGCCAACTTTTCAGGAGTAGAGCCTGAAACAAAACCAGTCATCATGCCATGAAGCGGCTTTAGCGACTCAACAGAAATATTTCTAGTCTTAGCAATCAGCTCAACATACTGATTAACTGACTCAACGGTGATATCAGTGTTTCTAGCAAATACTACAAAGTGAGAGCACTGGGCTGCTTGCGTTTGGTTCCAGCAGGCAGCAACCAATTCTTCTTTGACTTTCTGATCTGTAACAACCACAAACTTGTATGGCTGCATGCCAAAACTAGAAGGTGTAAGGCGTAGCGCTTCTTCTAGAACTTGCCAGTCGCTGGCGGAAATCTTTTTGGTTGGGTCAAATTGCTTAGTGGCATAGCGGTGATTGAGAGCGTCAGTAATGGCGCTGTTTGCAGTTTTAGTATCGGTTGGCACGGTTCCTCCATTGAGCTTATGGCTGCAAATTGCCTACAGCTTCAGCTTTCTAAGTCATTGGGTAAATGCTAGCAAACACTCTGGCAAATTAGACCGGTCGTCTTGAAAAATTAACAATGGCGAGATTTGCATAAAAACGCGCGATAAGGCTGAATAAAAAAAGACGAATAAATAAAGAAGAACAGATGCGGTCGAAAGCTGTGCCCACAGCAGCCATCACGACAAAAAGATAATACCGTCATCCAGACTGTAACAACTGCGCTGAGGGGCTGCGAAAGGCCGGTCGATACAAGCATGCGGCACAACCATGGCCGCAGCAATCTCGCTCTTTGCGACGAGTTCGACACATTTCAAGCGTTCGGCTTCAAAGTCAGAGTCGAGTCCCAGGCGATCCTCGGAGAACCCACAGCCTTCGCTTCTTTGGCAGAGGGCTTTAAACAGTTCGAGCATGCTGTCGTCAGTCAGCGTGTTTAGATAGAATTTGGTCTCCCCGCGCAAATAACGCGATCCTTCGGCCCACAAGAAGATCCAGCCGGCAGTGGCACGGTCCATCTCGGGCTGTTGAACTAGCCAGGGCAAAAAGTTGTGCGGGTCGTCGCGGTAGGCTAGTGCAGCCTGGGCTGCCTGGTGCCAGAGATCGGGATCTCGCTGCGATTGCACCCATTCAGCGTGCGCCTTCTCCGCCATGTCGATGCCTTCATCAAACTGATCCGACATTCGCCCCTCCTCCCGAAAAGCCTCATACAAATCGCCCATCAAACCAAGACACTTCCTAGCAATTAATTCGTTGCCATTACTTCTATCCCAAAGGCTGGAAGAGAAACTCCAGGTCGGCCTCGCTAAAGCTAATCGAGGCAGCCGATTCAGC
>CALRJJ020000463.1:0-4824 GCA_943367505.1 Flavobacterium psychrophilum
CGAATGCGACTGAACCACTTAACCAGCCTCACAGCCGAGTGCAGCACCATCAAAACGGCACCGAGAGCCAATGCTGAGAGAGCTGGCCATGGTAGCCGTTCGCCTTTTTCACTCAAATCACCTTCCTGTAGCTCAGTACCATTGTCCACAACGGTCATTTTTGAGACTAGAAAATCCGGAGTAGTAAGAGGCATCCAATTGGGCGTTTTCCCATCCGGCAGCATCGCCGTGGCATAACGCAGATCAAGATTGAACACCACACTCGGTTTAAAAACCGCAGTCTGAACAATCAAATTAACAACATAAATCTGGCGACCGTCCTTCGCTAGCGGGCCCACTATTGACACCGCCGGTGGTTCGCCCTCAGCAGCTTTATAAAGCGTGAAATCTGAGCCGGCAAAGCCAATGACGCCTTGTTCAACCAGAGTAGAAAAGTCGAGTCTAACGGAAGGGTCGAGATCCAACACCACAGTCAAAGGCACTTTGTCCATAATTGTGTGGCCAAAATGGCGGTGTGATGCCGGGTTGCCTAGGGCATCGGCCGGAGTAATACCAACCACCATGCGCACCTGGCCGCCAGCGCATGATTTGCGCACTGGGTTTAAGGGCTTAGGCTCGGCTGGCTGTTCATCACTGTTGGCCCCCGCAGTGGCTGTTACAGAAGGCGCCGGGGCGGCAGTGCCGCCAGCTAGAGCACCAGCAATGGCACTACAAAGCTCAGCACTTACCAATGAGCCAGAAGCGGTATCAAGCGGCTCTGCCGAGGCTCTTACAGCCATCAAAGCAGAGAGCAGCAGTATGCCTCCCAGGTAGAGAAATTTTGATTTAGTAATTAGCATTATAGTTTTCCTTTAAATCTAATAAAACCCAGACTGATGAACACTGACATCAGTGCCAGGGCTGCGCCCAGTGGGTATTGAAAAGCCGGGTCTTGATGACGCTCGGGCTTGGTATTGCCTAGTGATTGAGCCCACTGAATCTTGACGTCAGGGGGTGCAGTGGGGTCGAGGCGAATGTACTCTCCACCAGTTTGCAACACTAGAGTCTGCAGCGCAGCCTCATCAATGGCAGTTTGCACGGTCTTGCCGTCTTCTTCCAGGTAGCCGACCATCTGACCATCCACGCTATATTTTGGGATGGGCACAGGGTTAGAGGCACCGACTCCGACAACCACTATTTTGATACCAGCCTGTCGAATCTCAGAGAGAACTTTGTTTAATTCAGATTGCTGGCCAGTAAAGCCGCCATCGGTAAAGAGTAGAATCACCTTTTGCAATTGATTAGGCTTCTCATCTTTGAACATTTGCAGAGCTGTTTTCAGGCCTTCGGCATAATCGGAACCGCCGCCAGGTGCCTGATTGACCCCCATGCGTTTGGTCATGATCCAATTCAAGGCGACATAGTCATCGGTCAATTCAGCCTGGACAAAACCCTGGCCTGTATAGTTAACGATGCCAATTTTATTGCGCTCAAGACTGGGCATGATTTGTCGGCGGATCACATACTTGGCCATGTCTAAGCGCATACCATAAGGCCCTACCACCTGAGCAGCGGGAACAGTTCTGACTAGACGGCCTTTGCCGTCAGTAATCTCCTGTGCCGGCATCACTGCGCGGTAATCTTCTGCAGCCATACTGGGGGAGACATCAACCACAGCGATCAGACGGGTACTGCCTTCCTTCACCACCAGCGGTGCACTACTGAGAACAGGCATGGCGGTAGCGATAATGGCAAGGGCAATGGCCGCCAGGCAGAGTGCGGCTTTAGCAAATTCGCGCCTGGGGCTAATTGAACTTGTGAAGCGTTCAATCAGCTCTTCTTCACCCCAGTCTTGGCGGGCGAGACGGCGCTGACGATAAGAAAGATACAAGAGGGCTGCCATTGGCGGAAGCGCTATGGGCAGCAAATAGAGACACTGGGGTTGAAGCCAGTGCAGATCTAGCATAAAAGCAGGCATGATAATTCTCCTTTAGATTGTGTTGCGACGACCTTTACCAGGCTGTGTGCTGGGATCTTCGCCGGGTAAGGGAGTGGTGCCATTACCGCTCTTGTCCTCAGGTTTACCCTTGCCTTGTTTTTGCGCTTGGGGTGGATTGTTCTTGAAGACCAGCTCCAGGTCGTACTTGGTGACCATGGCCGCTTCGTAGTACTGGTGAAATTCAGCCTCAGTCAGCTGGCGTCCGAGATAGAGGTTGCCAGAATTTAGTTCAAGAGACTCTTTAAACGATTGCACCGCCGCTGCCGGTTGATTGGTACGCAGCAAGGCTTTCCCCTTAAGAAAAGCAGCTTGAGCAGCTAGTTCCTTATCAGGCTTGGGATAGGCAAAACGCTCCAGCCAGGTATAAGACTGACGCGCTTTGTAGACGCCAACGCTTTGATCGGCGTATTTAATCGCCTCCTGCATTTTATTGGCACGGTAAGCAGTTATTCCCTGATTGTAGAGCGCGTATTGAGTGTCCTTCCACTGATAGAAATAGAGGCCGATAGAAAAGATTATTGCTCCGACAACAGCCGTAGAAGTAACGACTAAGCGCTGAGCTAAAGATTTGTTTTTAAGCATTTGATGCTCCTTAGATAAAAGAGTTAGCCATTACAATTGCTCGCGCACCATGGCACTAACCAGGGCGAAAGCAAAGGCGAAGAAGAGCGCGGCAAAGACAAAATATTGGTAGACATCGCGATAGGTAGCTTGACGCTCTAGCGAAACTGCTGTCTTTTCGAGCCTATTTATTTCGTCAAAACCTGCTGCCATAGCCGCTTCGTCGCCGACTGGTAAAACCTTACCGCCCGAGTCTACAGCCAATTGCTTGAGGTCTTGTACAGATTTTGAGTCAATCACCCAACCCTGGGCAATGCCCAAAACATAAACACGAATATTTCCTTCCTTGAGAAGCGTCAATAGCTGTTGTTTGCGTTCAGGCTTGATAGAAGCTTCGCCATCGGTGACCATTATCAAAACCTTGGCTTTGGCTTCGCCTAGCTCTTTGAAGTGGTCTATAGCCGCCTGAATCGGACCGGTTTTACTGAAGCCAGCTTCATCCGGGCCATCGAAGTTGGTACCACCACCGGAGTAACTTCCCAGGCGTGAATTGTGCCGACTAATTAGCTCTAAATCAGTGGTGAGAGGCCAACTAAAGTAGGCTTCGTCGTCAAATTGTATGTAGCAAATGCGGTCACCAGCTCGGCCGGGAATGAACTTATCGATGGCCGCCTTGGCCACAGACAGCCGCGAGCCTTTTGCTTGGTTGTCGGCCTTGTTGTCTGCTTTGTTATCAACGGTATCGGCAATTTCTAACTCCATAGAACCAGATACGTCTACGGCAATACAGAAGTCACGGGTTTGGATCACCTGCCGGGTATGTGACTGACCCACCACTGGTCGGGCAATAGCCAGACACAAACTGACGAGAAAGGCAGCAAGAAAAATGAGCGGTAACTGTTTTACCAGCGACAAGGTAGGAAGCGTGCGCTGGGTTTCTAACTGGCTATAACCATAACTGGTGCGCCGCCTGTAGGCCAAATAAAGCTGTATTAGTACAACAGGAATGAAGCCCAAAAAGATTGGGCAGATAAAGCTGATCATAGTAATTCCTTTTCAAAATGTTCTCTCCCTTCTTAGTTGCAGACAATCAGCAGCCAAAAAACGCGGCCGTGCTCCCGCGCTTGCAGCGCGTAAAAATCAAGGAGAGATTGCCTGGGGGAATAAGGCTTGTCTTGTTAGCAAAGGCCTTTGTAGAGAGTGGGGGGCGTTAAGCCGCTAAAGCTAAAACCTAGCAATAGTGCTAGCGGCCAAGCAACAGTCAGTACAGGCTTTTCAGCTGTTTTGGCCTGGTTTGACCTGACAAATGATCAATTTTGCATTCAATAAGAAATAGCGTTGATGGCGCTGATCCTTTGACCGAGCACGAATCTGATCCACTCCAACCGAACCGGCACAGAAGAATAGGGAGCAGTGATTCGCAGACACTAGCGCTGATCCGCTCCAGCCAGACAAACCTGATCCTTCAATTACTGTTATTGATACTGTTACTGTTTTGCCGCAACAACACTGCCAGTTTTGCCACTGCCGCTTCAATTTGCTCTTCTTCTAGAGCCCAGTAGGGCCAGAGAAATTCTCCAGAGCGATCTTTACTTAGATAGTAAGGAGCAGTAGATATCAGAGAAATATTGCACTGGGCCGCTAGCGCCATCACGGCATGGTCGCTCAGAGCGGTTCTTAAGCGGAAGGTGAGATGCAGCCCCGCCGACGACTCAGCCACACTTATCAGTTCTTGCAGAATAGTCTTGAGAGCAAATATAAGTTTTTGCCGGCGGTGCGAGTAAACACTGCGCATTTTTTCAATATGGCGCTCCCAGTGACCCTCACGGATAAAATCATTGAGGCAATACTGTTCTAACATTGAAAGATCATTACCGAGAACCTGGATCATCTCGCCAAAGACTTTGGTCATTCTCTCGGGCACGACCAGATAGCCCAGCCGCGCCATTGGTCCCATGGTCACCCAAAAAGAGCCAGAATATATAACCAGATCGTTTTTGTCTAACCCTTGCAGAGCAGGCAGGCGCTTATTGTCATAGAAATACTGAGAGTCAAAATCGTGTTCCCAAATAAATGTATCCGAGTGCCCAGCCCAATCTAATAAAGCCTGACGACGCTCCATTGACATAATCGCGCCGGTGGGGTCTTGGTGCGACGGGCTCACACAAACCAGGGCGCAACCGTCCATTTGACTGGTCAGGCGCTCCACTATCATGCCGTGATCGTCCACTGGTATGGTCACCAGCTTTGGTCCATGGACCATCAAAATGCGCCGAGAGACCGGA
>CALRJJ020000464.1:0-4823 GCA_943367505.1 Flavobacterium psychrophilum
AAGACGGCTTCTGGGCAGGTCTTAGAAAAACATCTCTTTACTGCGGCCCACCGCACCCTTCCATTCGGCACCCACGTTCACGTAAAAAATCACAGCAACGGCCGCAGCTGTATCGTAGTAATCAACGATCGCGGACCTTTCACTAAAAGCAAAGTAATTGACCTCTCCCATAGCGCAGCCGCCGAGCTAGACATGATCAGAGCCGGTACCTGCAAAGTTGGCTGCACGGTTGTGCCAAAACCAAAAACTGGTGCAGGCAAAGTCGAACTAGCCAAGACTGTGGCGGAGAAGGCTGTGCCGGAGAAGACTGGGGCTGAAAAGACCGCACCAGTAAAAGTCGCTACGGAAAAAGCCGTGGCCGAAAAGACCGCACTAGCAAAGCCTGCTACAGAAAAGACCTTGCCCGAGAAGATCGTGACTGAAAAGCTTGCAACAGTGAAAGTTGCGGCAAAACCAGAGACAAAACTAGAAGCAATACCGGCCCTGCGGCCAGCGATTGCCATGAAAGTAACAAAAGATAAGCCTGCAACCACCGTCAGCACCGACCAATTCAGCCGCGCAGACGAAACCAGTGCCGAGCTAGAGGGCGCCGAGCCCATAAAATACACTGAAGTTCAGTAAAAGTTATCAGCCAAACAGCTGTAACCATTGAGCCTCAACCTTTACAACCACTTGCCGAAGCCGCCGAGAGATGGCATAAACTAAGTGGAACAAGGGGGAGCTATGATCAAAAAAACCGGCATTACCCTAAAAAATGTGCCGGACATTCCTGTTCTTCACCAGATGCTTTCACAGTCTCTCCAGAAGCCTGGCGAGAAGCTTATCGCCACCTGGCGCAACAATGAAACACTACTCTTTACTCTTGAAGTAATCTGTTCGCTCAAAGACAGAGACCCTCGCTGGCTCTTGATTTGCGAAAAAAGCGGCAAACGTAGCGTCGTCTCGCAAATTAGCGGTCACGACGTGCTCTTGATCTACAAGCAAATTGCCACGGCCTCAGCTAATGCCCAGGAAGTCATATCAAAAGCCGAAGAAGTTGAGAATTCAGCCCGATTGGCCAAGTCAAGCGACAACCATCCGGCCCTAACAAAAGCCAATATGTCCCTGAGCGCCTCAGTGGGGCAACAATCATCCCAGGGCTCCCAGAAACAATCTCCAAACCAGCCAGGTCAATCTACAAATACAACAGCAAATGCAACAGCAGGCACTAGTCCGACGGTAAATATAACAGCGCCACCACGGACAAGACAGTTAGCATTTCCACTAATTGGAAAAATAGCGGAAATATCGCTGCCAAGACTACTGCAGCTCATTAGCAATGAGAAAATGACAGGTCTTTTGCAGCTTGAAGAAGAAGGCAATACAGCCAGTCTTTTCTTTCAAGAAGGCCACCCAATTGAAGCGAAACTGCTAGACACTGAAGGCGAGCTAACAGGAGACGGCGCCTTTGCCGAAATCATGTACTGGACTGCCGCCAACTACACGTTCAAAGTAGGTGCCACCACAAGCACCCGCAATTTGGTCAAATCATCAGAAATTCTACTTGAGCATGTCCGGCCCCTGGCCCAGGTTCTAGAAGAACTTACTAATCGCGGCATGACTGCCGATTCAGTCTTCAAACATGCTCATAAAGATCTAACCGGCGAAGAATTTACAGCCAAAGCCACCCCTGATGCGCCAGTCGACATGGAAGCCCTCGCCGCTCTCTATCTACGTCTTGATGGCGACAGCACCATGTCAGATTTGGAAAATGTACAAATTCTGCCACGGCCTCTATTGGTCAGATCAATTCACCACCTGATTGCCTGCGACATCATTACCTTCGTCAACAAGGCACCAGCCAAACCAACCATAAAGCCCGAAGTGGTCAAACCGGCGCAACCAGAAAGGGCAGCACCACCACCCCCGCCGCCCCCCACGACGCATCAAACGAGAGAGCAAGCACTATCGGCGCCGATGGCTCAACCGGCACAACCAGCAAGGCCAGCACCAAGCACGCCCCAAGCGCAAACCGCGCAACCGGCAAAGCAAGCACCAAGCACACCGCTGGCCCAGCCAGCTAAACTAGGACCGCCCAGCAAGCCAGTTGTGAAGCCTAAGAACATAGACGGCGCAGCTATTCAATCAGTAATGATGAGTCTGCGCCGAGAAGATACTGGTCTTTTCATTCACCCGGCCTTCCTCTACTTCTTAGAAGAAGAATTTTTCCGCATCTATCGAGCCAAAGGCTCTATGTCGGTAATTATTTTCGAGATACGGGAGGTAGTAACCGTAGACGGAGCAGTGCGGCGCAAGCCGCTACCGGTAGACGCCATTGCCGACGCTACAATTCGCATCAATAGCAAGAAACGTCATACCGATATCGTGGCCCATTATGAAGCTTACGATTTTGGCATTCTTCTTCCCAGCACCAAATCTAGTGGCACAAAGGTTTTTGTCCAAAAAATCATCAAGGCGCTTATGGAAAAACCACTAGTCGGTACCGAGGGCAAGCAGCTCTCTTACGCTTTCGGCTCTGCCAGCATACCTGAAGACTTTACCGACATAAACTCATTGCTTGGTGCCGCAGAAATGAGTATGCACTATGCTCGCGACCGCGGCGAGCAAATCATATTCTTCAAAGATCTGCTGGTTTAGCCCCCCAGCGGCAATGAGCGAAATTGAAAAAGCCAATACAGAAAAAGACTCGCTAGTTCCGGAATCACCTGAACCAATCATTCTCTTTGTCAACTATCAGGCCGCGGAAGTAAACAACGCTAGCTGGCTGGTTTATAGAGAAGAGACCGGCGGAAAAGCAGTTTTTGCCGCTTACTGCCTAGCATTCGTTATCACTGTATTTGTGGCGCTTGGTTATCTAGGCATCTTTACGAAAACGCCACTGCCAGATGGCCCCTATCAAACATGGATAGCACTAATTCTAGTTCTAGATATTCTCTTTTTGCCACCACTCTTTGCTTACTGGCTATGGCAGCTATTGAAGACCTCACGTCTCGGAACATTCTCCCGCGAACCCCGCTTTAACAAACCAACTCTCTACTCAATTAGCAACGACGGCATTCAAATACAAATCAACTCTGACACCACAATTAGCTCGTGGACCCATGTCACAGCATGCTACGAGCTGGCTGACTCACTAACATTTGTCATCGATGGAACAATCTTCCCAGTTCCAAAGCGTTGCTTCTACTCAAAAGAACAGCTGCGCCAAGCCAGACGTCTAGTTATTGAGAAAGCAGTGGCCTACTGCACCGTTGGCCCGCAGAAAACCAGCATCATATACGCGGGAACACCGACAACTGATTCTAAACGACCCAAAAGTGAGGACAACGAAAAAGATACAGGCGAAAGCAAAATCGATGAGAGCGAGACGGGTGAGAGGGACAATTCAGAGATATCCGAACCAGGCATTGAACATGCTGTTTTGCTTAACGGAACCGAATACGCCTTGGACGAGAAGCATCCCAATTCTTCACTAATTTTAGAGCCGTTGATATGGCACCCAGCTTCTGGCACATTAACGCTTGAGTGTAACTATTCTCTGGCACAGCTAAAGGCCGCCGACAAGCTAGTCTTTATGAAGTACGATGTTCCACTAATAGGGTTGCAATACATAGCCTACCTGTTCATCTTCCTTGCCTACACGCAATTTCTTCAATACATCATGGGGCCGAAACAAGGTGAAGAAATAAACTCAATCCTATTCAAGTGCGCTCCATTGATTTTACTGGGGGCGATCGCCCATGCAAGATATCATTTTGAAAAGCGTGTCGAAAGACTAAGAGAGACAGTCAAACTCGACCTACCCATCCTAATCACACTGGCAGAAACTGAATGCACCATACGCTCTCGCAGAACTGTTCTGTCATACCCATGGGGGAGCTTCCGCAATTGTATTGTCACCAAAGAACACTATATTTGTCGCAGCAAAAGGTCAATAGTAGTAATTCCGAAAAACGCAATAAATAGCCGCGCTAAGGAAGTCTTTGTAGAAAACCTGCTGCGCACCAAAATCAAACAATATGAAGAATGGAGTTAAAACATCAATGAAAGGTCGACAAAGAAAGCTCCATAACAGTCTATTTTGTTCACTTGCAGCGTTGGCCTTAACCGCTCCAACCACGTTTGTACCGGCGGCTGCAGCCAATCAAGAAGAACTCTTATTCAAGCAAGCACAACAACTGACGAATCAAAAACATATTACTGAGGCACAAAAGATACTTATCAAACTTTGCAATGGTCCCAATGCCTCCGTTCAAGCCCTCTGCCTGCTCACTTGGACTTATTTGGCAGAAGAAAGTACCATCACAGACGAGCACGTAGCTGAATGCGAGAAACTGACAAAACGCGCACTCAAACGCGATCCCGAATGGGGAAACGCCTATAAACTTCAGGCACAAATCTACAACCTACAAGGCAAACACGAAGAGGCAATCGCCTCCAGCACCAAAGCTTTATCCGTAAAAAATCCAGATCCCAAAGCTTACCTTCAGCGTTGTCTTGCATATGAAGCCGTGGGCAAACACAAAGAGGCGCTGAGCGACATCACTATTTATTCAGATAAATATGCTCCAGAAGCTGAGATGTTAGAACTGAAAGGCTCAGTATTAGTGAACCTAAATCGCTATGACGATGCCATTGCCGCTTACCGCGCCGCCCTGAAAAAACAATTTAAAGATTGGACTATTTACCGCATAGTCGATTGCTTTGAACAACAACATCAATACGACAAGGCCGCAGAAGAACTTACGCGGCTGATAAAAGTCAATGCTTTAGACTCAGAAGCCTACCAGACACGAGGGCGCATGCTGGGTCTAGCAAAGCAT
>CALRJJ020000465.1:0-4814 GCA_943367505.1 Flavobacterium psychrophilum
AACAAAAGCTTTGGGGTGTTCGAAATAATACGAGAAAAATGGCATAATGCAGCAATTGCTACCATGCAGGCTATTTAGACAAAACCTCATGAAATTCTGAAGCGCGGAGCAAAAAAATGGCAGTTTCTATACCAAGCGACTTTGGCACGGTAATTCTCCTCGCCCTAGCCTGGGTAGCAGCCGTAGTAGCAGCGGCCTTCATTGGCGGCAAGAGCTTTGCCATGACTGTGCTGCAGTTAACTGCCACTGAAGCAAAATCGCTAGCAACTAAGAGCGGCTATGTACTGCTTGCAATAACTCTTCTCGAATTAGTTTTCAGCCTTTATCCAGACGTAGACCGCGTGTGGCACTGTTCCATTTTGCAAATGATCGCTCAATATCTGGTAGCAAAAAAAGTTAGCCCGAAGCTAGCCAATAAAGCAATCTTGAAGTGGTCTGCCTTGACCGATTTAGTCACTTCGATAATTTCAATTGTCGTGAATGGCGCCGGTTGGCTTTGCCTCCATCAATATCACGGCTAAACTAACAAGCGCGAACGTAGCCCTATCGCCCCATTTTTTTTAAAACACAGGTCACGCTGTTCTCGACAGTGTTTTACATGGTCGGTTCCGCGCATCAAAGAAGCATTGTAATCATTGCCGGCTTCACGATAGCGGCCAAGGGCGAAATAGAGATCAGCACGCTCAGTGTATGATTCAAATTCATCAGGGAAATGCTTAATCATAAAGCTGTAGTCTTCAACAGCCTTGAGTGGTTGCTTCGCTTTGACATACAATCGGGCCCGCTGCAAGCGCTCTTCTTCCGCCATAGGCTCATCCGCCAGCAGAGCTGAATAATCACTTATCGCCGCAGGAAAATTGCCTAAGGATGCCAGGCATTTAGCTCTTAACTTCCGCGCGCCATCGTATTTTGGTTCCAATTTCAGCAACTTGTCTAAATCAGCGATAGTCTCTTTGTTGCGAAAGAGGCTGGCGTAGGCATATGCCCGGCGATACAAGCAATGTCGAAGCTCCGGATTCAGCTTCAAAGCCTGAGTAAACATTGCCAATGCCTTTTCGTACTGTTCTTCCCACATATAAACAGAACCAAGTGTGTGCATTGCTTGAACACAGTGAGGGTCAATAGCAATCGCTTCATTCAACAGCTTTATCGCCTGATCATTGTCTCCCGTTTCATGGGCCCGCAATCCAGCCTCATACTTAGCGCAGGCCCGCACATTTCTCTTCGGGCTCTGTTGATACTCGCTAAAGCCTTTACGGTCGACTGTAGGCGGAGCTCCACTGGCGCTGCCACTAACATTGCTGCACAATGTAATGGCCACGACCAAGAAGGCAACTCTGACTGAAGTCATTAGCCTTGTGATAGCGCACCCCCAATCAGAAATCCAGCTAGCAAAAACCTTGACACACGCTAACCAGCATACCGCACGATGGAGCTATCCGAAGCAGGCAGACTAAATAAGATCACCGCCCCACCATCAGCGCCATTTTCAGCACTGATACTACCGCCGTGCCTCTCGATAATGGTTTTGCAAACACTCAACCCTAGACCGGTGGACGGCACATTATGCTGCCACTGATTGTCAGCCTGCTGATAGGCTGCGAAAATCGTAGCTAATGCCTTTTCTGGAATACCTGAACCGCTATCGCTAATAGAAAAATCGACTACATTGCGATTCAACCTAGAATCAATTTTAATGGTGCCTTGCTCAGGAGTAAACTTAATTGCATTGGAGAGCAAGTTGATGATTACCCGCTCCAGCTCCCACTTATTGCAAGCGACCATAGCGAATTCAGGTCGAGCAACTATATTGACCTGCTTCTTTAGAGCCAAATTGCGAACAGCATCAACCGCATCACTAATTACCGCTTGATTAATACAGAAATCGAAATCACGACCACCTTCAACACCTTCGGCATCAGCCTGATTGAGCTGATTGAGCAAAATGCTAAGCCGCTCCACATTGCCCTTAATCGCAGCAACGTGCTTGTTCTCAGCTGCGCCCGGCCCATCGAGCAATGCCAGGGCAGCGCTCGCTTCTTTCACTGTGGTCAATGGCACACCCAATTCAGTAGTTAAATAAGTGCCCATCTGCTCCCGCACAAGAGCAATGTTAGTAGCGTCAGTTACATCCATGGCCAAAGTAAAATAAGACTGATGCTCCTCGCTCCAAGTAACTGTCCAACTGGTGTGAAGAGGCATAGTTTTGTGATTGAGCAAGGTCAGCTTAGTGGTCATCTTCTTCTGCTCATCTCTGGCCCGCTCAAAAACAGTCTCTAGGCGCAAGCGAACTACATCATCGAACAAAGTAAAAAACACAATCTTCTCTAAACTAGAAGATTGTGTATTGATCTGCAACCAACGCCTTGTAGTTTGATTAGCCATAAGTATGCGGCCATTGCCATCGAGGCGACAAATCAAAGCCGGCGAAAGTTCGTAGAGCTGCTTCTGCTCGTCATAAGCAACACTTAGCTCAGAGCTAATTTTGTGCAAGCAGCCATCAATGGCCTCAATTTCTACCGGGGCCTTGACCGGCAGATTTAGCGCCTGCCCTCGGCCCAACCTTCTGGCATTATCAAGAATGACCGAGAGCGGCTTGTAGACCAGTCTAAAAATGAGCAAAGCCATTGCCACCAATGACAGTATCAAGCCAATCCAACCAGCAAGCAAATAATTACGCAGACTAGCACTTCTTGCCAGACTCTCAATTTCTACCTGATTGCGTTCATTGGTAGCTTCACGCGCGGCTCCTAGCAAGATCTCAAACAAATATAGTGATTGCTCAGGAGCAGCATTAGCAGAAGCGACATTCGCTCCCTTGAGTGGTACCTGCCTGAGCGGGGACGCACTGGCAAATTGGCGCAAAAGCGAGGCATAGCCCTTGGCCTCAGTTAACTGTTCTCGGGTCTTAGCAGAGAGCACCGGTAAGCTCAAGATGCTACTAATGCGACCGCTCCACTCTTTTGGTAAAGATGACTCTTGCAAGGTGGGATCTAACATTCGACTATCAGCTTGAAACTTGACAAAGATCATATACTCGAACAAATCAATAATTAGCTTGTTGATGCGCTTGGAGCACTCCTCGGCCTCAAGCTCATGCTCAACTGAAACTTCAGCAAGAACTAGCTGATAGTTAATCAAAGCCAAAAACGAAAGCTGACAAAGCAAAGGCAGAGCAAAGAGAATACAACCGGCAAGGGCAAGTGAAAGCTTTCTCTTCATGACGCCTGCCCCGCCTTAGCCGCGGCCACAAACGAGATAGTTGCCTCAGTATAAGTGCTGCCCTGTCGTTGCATGGTCAGACTGGCACCATGGCCGCGCAGAACAGACTCGACAAGATAAAACGACATAGGCAATGAAAGTATCGGTATTGACTCTTGGCTCACCAGCTCCTGAACCTGCTGCTGAACAGGCTCTTTCACTTGATCGAGAAGCAGCGCCGATTGCAGTCTAAGACTGAGAGTAATTCCGGTATCGCCAGACTTAATGGCGGCAGTGAATAAATCTCCAGGCGAAGAAGACTGCAATAAGAAGCGAAAGACGATTTCGAAAACCTTTTGCAGCTGCAAGGCATCACCAGGCAAAAATTGCGGTGCCCCGATAACTTCTAACTCAACCTCGTCATGAGCACTCGCCACTCGATCGAGAGCTTGCACGGTCACTTCAAGCAAATCAGTTTGAGTCGCAGACAATCCCAAATTGCCCGATTCCAGCTTCTTCCAATCGAGCACATCGGTGACACGTTCAATTAGCCGAGTACTTTGAGCCAGACCGCGACCAAGGCTAGCCTTCTGCTGATCATTCATCTGAGCAGCTTTGGTAGCCTGCAACAACTGAAATGCCGTTGAGATAGACATCAACGGCGTACGCATATCATGATTGAGCGACGCAATAATATCTTCGCGAAACATCTCAATGCGCTTGGTCTTAGTAATGTCATGAGAAATGCAAAAATACTCTTGTGTACTGGCGTCCCATTTGACGATCCACAAGAAACAAGCATCAATACCGCTGGGGTCACGATGCCTCAGCTCCACCATATTTGGTGCACTACTAGACCGCGCTTGAGCCAGGCAATTTTGCAATAGCTCTTCTGAGCCTTCCTCAAGAATGTCAGCGATCCTTGCTCCAATCAGATAGCGACTGGGATAGCCCCAAAAGACTTCAGACAATTGATTAACAGCAGTGAGCCTACCCTCGACGTTCAAGGAACAAAGAACGTCTCCAGAGTACTGCAAAACAGCTAGCTGTTGCCCGTGCAACTGATTCAGAGCAGCAATTGCGGCAGCCACACTAGTATCTAAAACAGCAATCTCATCGCCCCCTGGCAGAGGCTCTAGCCTATCGCCTCGACCCAAAAGGGCAATGCGACCCGGTAATTGCTTCAAGCGATTAACCAGCTGCCGATTAAAAGCCAACAAAGACAAACCACAAGCTAGAGCTGCCAACAGCAGACCGCAAGCAGTGAGCAAGGCAACAGTTTGCGACTCTTTCGTCAAAGCCTCACGAGCCAGCTCCTGCATCGAGTCTTCGGCAGCGAGACTATGGTTGAGCAGAGTTCTGGCCGACAAAGCAATCAAATAGACTTCAAATCGTGTGCTCTTTTGGCGGCCATGTAGGTCTACTTTTGCAATCTGCTGATAAAGAGCCATCAAACGATCGCCCAGTTCATTAAACTCGTCAGCAATGACCTTCATGCTAGGGTTCTTGGCCACAGCTTTGTCAAGCGTAGTTCGCGTTTTTGCCACTAGCTCCATAGTGCTGGCGCGGATTATTTGCGCCTGCGGACTAAAAATATCTTCCTTACCATCAGT
>CALRJJ020000466.1:0-4810 GCA_943367505.1 Flavobacterium psychrophilum
CGCTTTAAATGTTGAGCGGTCTTGCACGTCTATCACACGAAACGGCACGCCGCCAAGGTCTTGCGACATGGTTCGCAAGGCCTGCTCGTTTCTACCGGCAATGAAAAACTCTGCCTTACGTTCTATCAGTTCACTGGCGACGAGCCGACCGGTAAATCCAGTGGCGCCAATTATTCCTATCATTTTGTATTGCCTTTATCTATTCAATTTAAACTTACAGATGCCCGGTAGAGATTTGCAGGAACCTTTTCGTTGTCGGTATCAGACACAAGCAGAATCTCCAAAGTGTGCCCAACGGCATCTGAACCAAATCCGGAGTTAATTCCAGAACTCAAAAAATCGGCGCAAATACCTTCAAACTTTTCGCTACCAGCAATACGAACAATGCGCTCAATGTCGCCGTTCCCTTTCATAATTCCTAATGATGAACCTAAACTTGCGCCGTCTTGATATTCATCATCGGTGGCCTCAGCGGCGGCCAAAAATACTATGCGCCCATCAGACATTGGCACTGCATCGGTAAAAGACAGCTCCACGCCTTCAATATCGCCGAGGTCATACTCTCTCAACTTAGAAATGCATGTACTACTTGGTCTATGAGTATCGTGCAAGTCGTGCAAAAAAGCTTCGGTATCGAGTTCGACAACTACGCTTTTCCCCTTAGTCTTGCTACCGCGATGAAAGAGTTTTGTCACTTTCCTTTGAATAGCTATACCTTCGACGTTCAGCCCATTAATTGACTCTGTGAGC
The DNA here is from genome assembly GCA_943367505.1 of Flavobacterium psychrophilum. GTDB lineage: Bacteria > Cyanobacteriota > Vampirovibrionia > Obscuribacterales > Obscuribacteraceae. The sequence continues at coordinate 751 of CALRJJ020000466.1, forward strand.
TTATTACGAATATCAGAAAAATCAATTGGTATAGGAGATTCAGCACTGACCTGCCCCTTCTCTAACTTGAGCATGGCTCCGGTAACGCGATTCGAACGTGACATCGAGGGCATCACCAGTAGTGCACCTCCAGCGGCGTAGGTGTCTGGTTGAATGCGCGTTATTGTTTCTAAGTCGGGCTTCTGCTCCTTTCGTGCTTTGTAATCGCTCGGAAGCATACCAGGAAGGAGCCGGAACCAGCGACCAGGCTTACTGCTTCTCAAGTCAAACTCAGCAAGATGCAATTCGTCGTCAGCCACAATAAAGATGCGATTCTCCAGCCTGACAAGTCCGCTCGCCGATACGACATAAGCAGGACGATTCTCGCTGAGAGGCTCAATCACCAGTTCTCTAACCTTTTCAAGGGCAATCATTTCTCGAGCTAACTCCTGAAGTCAATGCAATTGTCGGCGACCACAAGGTTGCTACACACAACCTGACATAGCAAGAGCTAATCTATGTTACCTAAATCTGAACTACTTGTATCAGAGCTGACAGCTGCAGGGTCAGGCTTAGATACTTTGTAGCCGAGATTTTTGACATTGACGATATAGCCAGGGGCCAGCTCAGCATCAAGCTTCTGGCGCAGCCGACCGACACACTTTCGCACAGCTTGCTCGGTCGAATCAGACTCTGAACTCCACACTCTATTAAGCAACTCTTCAGCAGAGAAGAACTGATTTTCATGACGCATGAAAAACTCGAGCAGAGCTAACTCTTTGGCATGCAATGTAATTTCTTTGCTACCAATTTTTGCCAGGCCACATTTGCGATCAAGGCTTAAATCACCAACGGTAAGCACGTCAAATATTTTGGCCGAACGCGGCCGCCGGAGGATAGCTGAAACTCTCGCAAGCAATTCATCTAAAGAAAAAGGCTTGGTCAGATAGTCATCGGCTCCAGTATCTAGACCAGCCACTCTATCTTGAATGGCATCGCGGGCTGTAACAAATAAAATTGGCACGACGCCGCCCCGGGCTCTATACTCAGCACAAAGAGCCAGGCCGCTGTCTGCCTTGATGTTCCAGTCTAGAATGACCAGGTCGTAGTCATAGATAAAAAGTCGTTGCAAACCCTCTGGGGCAGAGTCAACCCACTCCACGGTATAATTTGCGAACTCAAGGCCATCGGTAATTGCCTCCGCAGTATCGGCTTCGTCTTCAATTAAAAGAATTTTGGCCATAACTCTCGAGGGTTCAGAACAGCTAATTACGTTGCGGGAAACCAGTGCGAAGCCTCAATTTATCACACAAAGCCTTTGTTCTCATACTAGTTCCTCTATTTTTTGAGGTTCTCTTTCTCACCGCCTCAAACATAAGCCTGGCTCAGCTTGACAAGGCCTATAAGCTGGAGAATCAAACCCGCGGCGTCCTGCAAATAGTTAACTTGCAGACCAAGGTATATCCCGACGCAGCGGCAGCACTCGGGCTAGCAGTTGCCAACCGCGATGTTAGCCAAATCAATAGAATGCATAGATCCCTGGCAAAATTGAAAAAAGACCGGGCCTTACTAATGAGCCGGGGCGATCTCGACACTAGTAGTTTGCGGCAGTTCAATGCCAGCGTTGAGAAAGTCAATGTCGCTCTTGACGAAGGCGAAGCAGCGGCAAGAAGAGCCGACCAATTTGCTTTCATGCGCTGCTTAGAAAAGCTACAGGCGATTATCATCGAATGCAACGAAGAAGGCGACAGGGTCTCGGCAATTCAAATAAAGAAAGCCGAAGAGCAGCGCGCAGAACAAGAGCGTTTGAGACGAGATGTGCAAACACTATCAACCGCTGCTGTGGTGGTTAGCATATTCATTTCAATACTTTTGGTTCTCATCTTCAACCGCAGTATTGCCAATCGCCTCAAAATTATCAGCAAAAACGCCATCGACTTTGCTAACGACAAACCAATTGCCCCGCTGCTCAAGGGCAACGATGAAATCGCCCAACTTGACCGCATTTTTCACAATATGGCCTTTCACTTAACCGATTTAAGACGCAGAGAAAAAGCCTTAACCGAAAATGCCTCTGAAATTATCTGCTCTATCGATACCTACTTCGAACTGGCCACAGTCAACAAGGCCATCACCACCATTCTTGGTTATCTTCCTGAAGAAGTACTAGAAAAACCACTGGCTGCAATATGCAGTGATGACCCACAGAAAATTCGGGCGACCTTCAAAGAGATAGCAGAGAAGAAAGAAAACAAACCGTTTCTGCTCACCATGAAAACAAAAGATGGTGACCTTAAAGAAATTATGTGGTCTGCAGTTTTTGACAAAGAAGAAAAGTCATATTTTTGCGTTGCACACGATGTCACTGAAATAAACAAGACGGCCCGCTTGAAGCGAGAACTGACAGCCATGGCTACTCATGACCTGCGGGCGCCTCTGGCATCACTGCAATTGACCCTCGATCTCTTTTGCAAGAATACCTATGGTGAGCTAACTGAGAGAGGCAAACATAGAGCTACCCAGAGTGCTGCCACCATTGGCAGACTTGTGCAATTGATCAACTCATTCCTTGAAATTGACAAACTAGAATCGGGCACAATCGAATTGAATCTTGGCGAAGAAACTGTCGCTGACTTAATTCGTAGGGCCAGTGTAGCGGTGCAAAGTAAGGCTGAAGCGAAGGCGCTGAGTTTTCAGATGGAAGGCTGCGATCTACAAGTTGACTGCGATGGCAGTCGCATAATTGATGTATTTCAAAACCTCCTCGACAATGCCATAAAATACTCACCAGAAAAAGGTGCAGTAAAAGTTGTGGCGGAGAAAGACAAAAACATGGTTCGTATTGCTGTTATGGATCAAGGCCCAGGAGTGCCAGCCGAAAAAGCCGCAGTAATTTTTGAAAAATTCAAACAAGGCAATGTCAATGCCGCCACAGAGAAGCAAGGTACCGGGCTTGGCTTAGCCATATGCAAAGCGATTGTGCAAGCTCACGGCGGCGATATCGGCGTAAAGAATGCGCCTGGCTGGGGCAGCGTTTTCTGGCTCACACTTCCAGTAAGCAAAAGCCAGAGCTAAGAACCTAGATAGAAGTTCATCCAGCCTTCAAATTTGACCATTCTGACGGAGCCACTCTCCTTCTCTCATCATCGCCTCTTGCTGGGCAGCGTCTCCGGCAAAACCGTAGGCACCACGCCAGAAATCTTCGATGTTGCCACCAGGTGGAATAGCCCCAGCGAAAATTCCGTGGCACATCACCCCAGCATAACCCGGCGGCAGAGCCGGCACACTGGAGATCACAGAGCCAGTCTCACCATTAATTGAGTTGCTGCCAGTGCCATCATAGCTACCTTGAGGAAAAGCACCCTGGCCGCCATTGCTGCGCAAGAAAGGCATATCAACAATGTTTATATCGACAGAACCTGTTGATACCACTGGTAGAGACCTAGCGCCACAGTTAGATAGCAAACTCATTCTCAGGGTAGAAACATCAAAGGGCATATCCTCCGCCCAGGCTGGTGCTCCGAAACTAGCAATTGCTAAGAGCGAGAATACTAGACTTGCCCGATGTTTAGACACACTTCTCATTTCACCACCTCCTCCTCGACTCATAAATCAACTAAGCAGCCTGCGATTTTGCTTTGGCTTGGCGAGCAGCTTCTTGCTGATCGTACTTAGCCAATTGCGCCTCTACAGCCTTGCGCTCATCTTCTTCTGAACGCACTCTTATGCGATCGCCTTTGTCGAGGGCAGCTCCTCCGTTGAGCTTATGTATTTCACTGGACAGTGCTTGTACTTCGATATTTTTATGAGCATGACCATCAGCTTTCAATGCACGGCTTGCCACTCTCCAGTATCCTTCTCCTGGAAGTACTGTAATTTGAGATTTTTCTGCCTCAGCCGCTTGTGCCGTTTTAATGAATTCTTCTCGACGGCTTGCCGCCTCAAGTTGCTGTTGTTTAGCTAGTTTTTCCGCTTCAAGCTGAGCTTGATCGCGCTCCTTAACGGTGTCAACAAAGTCAGCTTTAGCTTGATCGCGCTCTTTGCCTGTCACACCAAGTTGAGTAGACAAGTCGCTACGGTC
>CALRJJ020000467.1:0-4805 GCA_943367505.1 Flavobacterium psychrophilum
AGTAATATCAGTTGTACTAGTAGGGGTGGTTATGTCAAAGGCTGAAACAAAGACAATTCTGATTACAGGCGCATCCAGCGGCATCGGCGAAGCAACTGTGCGCCTGTTTTCTCGCAGAAAATGGAATGTTCTGGCGACAATGCGCAACCCGGATCACGCCGGTGAACTGGCTACTTTGCCGGGAGTGACTGTGCTGCGGCTTGACGTCACTGACCTGGCCAGTATCCGCCAGGCGCTCAGTGATGGTCTAGCTAAACATGAAGCCATTGATGTCGTTGTCAACAATGCTGGCTACGGTATGGTTGGTGCCTTTGAGGCCAGTTCTTCTGAGGGTGTGGAGAGGCAGTTCGCTACCAATGTTTTTGGCTTAATGAATGTCACCCGCGAAGCTCTGCCGGCCATGCGTGAGCGCCAATCAGGAACAATCATCAATATTTCTTCGGTTGGTGGTCGTGTTACCTTCCCCCTCTATAGTGTCTATCATGCATCTAAGTTCGCTGTGGAAGGCTTTTCAGAGTCTTTGCAGTATGAGTTGAGACAGTTCAATATTCGAGTAAAGTTGATCGAGCCCGGGCCGATTAAAACGCCTTTTTACGACCGCAGTCAAGATTTGGTTGTGAAAGAAGGGCTGACTGCCTACGACACTTTTGTTGCTAAAGCTCTGCCCCTTATGCACAAAGAGGGGATGTCTGCACCGGGACCTGCGGGGGTTGCCCATGCGGTTTATGAGGCGGCCACCGATAACTCATGGCGGATGCGTTATCCCGTCAATGCCGAAGCAATGCTGGCCCTGCGTAAAATGCTGCCAGATCGCGCAATATTCAAGCTTGTACGCACCATCTTATTAAAGTAGGTTAGCCGCGGTTTAAGTACAGAGCTGATTCTAGGGGCTTGTCAGTAGGGTGGCGCTGATATAGTAGTGCATGTCTTTTTCGAGGAGTTTTTTGTGAGACAGTTGAAAGCCGCAATTATTGGCACTGTCGGAATTGCCGCTCTGTTGGCAACTGCCAATTTAACCGCACACGCTGGGGCTGTTGAGTGGGAAAAACTCTTAAACGATGCTCAGAGTGCAGCCCAGAGCAAAGACTATGACAAAGCCGTAAAGCTATACGGCGATGCTGCTGACGAGTGTCTCAGCTCTAAGCTTGAAGATAAGTTTTTAGCCAAAACCTATAACGATTTAGCCTTGGTCTACGAGGCTCAAGGTAAGTATGCTGAAGCTGAAGCTAATTTGAACAAAGCTCTAACTATTAAAGAGAAGTTAGGCGAAAAAGGTGACTTTTCTGTACCTGCCACTTTGGGTAACTTGGCCCAGGTTTATCGCCGTCAAGGCAAGTTCGATTTAGCTAAGGCTCAGTATGAACGTGCCATTGCCATCATTGAGAAAAATACCAGCGCCAGCGACCCTAAGTTGGCTCCCTTCCTTACTGGTATGGCCTCTATGTATTCAGACGCGGGCCAATTAGCCGATGCCGAGAAAACATTGCGCCGCGTAATCAAACTGATGGAAGACACTAAGAACAAGTCTGGGCAGACTGTGGCCCTGAATAATTTGGCTGTGGTCTTGCGCAAAGAAGGTAAAGCTGACGAAGCAGAAGCTGTCTACAAGCAAGTGAATGAGCTGGCTGACACTGCCGACAGCAGTGGGCGCGAGCAAAATGCCGCTCACAATAAGGCTGCGGCCTTGAATAATTTGGCCCGTAGTTATCGCGAGAAACAACAGTTTGATAAGGCTGAGCCTTTGATGAAGCAGGCTGTTGATGTACTTGTTGCCGATCCCACTGCTAATCCGGCTGACGTCATTATTGCCGTAGATAACTTGGCTATGGTTTACCGCGAGCTGGGCGATTACAAGTCGGCTGAAGCTCAGTATCGCAAAGCCCTAGAGCTGCAAAAAAGTTTTGCTGGTGCTAAGCCAGTGGCTTTAGCTGATCGCATGCAAAATCTTGCTTTGGCTTTGATGCCTCAAGCTAAATATGATGAAGTTGAGACTTTACTCAAAGGTGCCCTTGAAATATACGAGAAAGAAGAAGGAGCCAACGGCGTAGATGTCGCTAATGCTCTCACTAATCTGGAAGAGCTCTATCGCGAGCAAGAGAAATTTGACCTGGCTGAGCCTCTTTTAACCCGGGCGCTGTCTATTCGCAAAGCTACCCTGGGAGCCAATAGCCCCGCTGTAGCAGTAACCACTAACGACCTGGCTTTGCTCTATAAAGAACAAGGTAAAGATGATCAAGCTCTAGGCTTCTTCCAAGAGACCGTGCGTATTCGCGACCAGGGCCAAGAGTCTGAAGAGCTTGCTACGGCTCTCAATAATTTGGCTCGCGTACTGCGCGATCAGAAACGCTACAGCGAGGCTGAGCCTCTCTACAAGCGCGCTTTGGCTATTCGTGAGAAAGCCTTTGGCCCTAATCATGAGAGTGTTGCTGCGGTCTTGCGCAACTATGCTATTTTGCTCAAAGCTGATAACCGTGCGGCCGAAGCTAAAGTTTTAAACGCTCGGGCACGCAAAATTGAAGACTCATCGCCGGACGGTCCCAGTCAGTGAAATTAGCCGCCCCTTTGACTGACTCGGCTCTGCGGGCTTGCGCGTTAGCCCTGACCTTAGCGCTGACGTTTTCGGCCGGCGCGGCTAGCTCTAAAGCTAGTGCCAAAGTTAGCAATAAAACAAATACAACAGATTCAGCAAATACAACTCACGGCGACTTAGCAAATACTGCTTACTGGCGTACTTTCTTAGAGCAGGGCCGCAAGCAGCTTGCTTCTAAGTCGCTGCAGGAAGCTGAAGTTTCATTTCGGCAGGCCCTGCGCTCAGTGAAGCGTGAGCCCCATAGTGTGGATGATTTGGTCTTGTGTAAGCAAAGTCTCGCTGACGTCTTGCATACAGAAGATTATCAGGAAGAGCCGTGGAAGCTTTATCGCCAGTCGCTAAAACAACTTGAGCGCCAATACGGCAAGGAAAGTGTCAAGCTCATACCAGTGCTGCTCACCATGGGTAGTGTCACTGAGGTAGAAGGTCAGTATAAAAAAGCAGCTGAGTTTTACCAGAGAGCTGCTAATTTAGCCCAAAGCAATATTGGACCCCAGAGCTTTGAACTAGCTAGTTGTTTGCATCATCTCGGCCATGCTTTGTCTCAAGATGGACCGTACCGTGATGCTGAGGACAACTACCGCTCCTCTTTGGGCATTATGATGGCACAGAGTGCGCTGCCTTCAAGTGAGCCCTTACTAGAGCTGCTCAGCGATTACCTTGATCTTTCGCACAAATATACCGGACCAGCCAAAATATTAGCCTCGCAGTACGAAAGAGAATTGCTCAAAGATCAAGTGCAAGAGCTTGGTAAGACCAGGGCTGTGCCTCAGTCGGCCTGGCAGCAAGAGCTGGAGCGACAGAAACAGATTCAGGCTCAGCCTAATGGCAATGCTAATCTCAATAACGGTCGTATTGTCATTGATAATAACGGAGCAGTAGAGAGCTTCTCTACCGTGGCTCAGCTGCTTTCTTCCTTGCCTTCTACTACTACTTCTTCTCCTGCTGATCTTTCCAACAGTGCCAATCAGGGCGACCAAATAGAGTATTACGAGCGCATGGTGGCTATTGATGTTAAGACTCTAGGGCCTAAGCATCCCAGTGTTGCCCGCGACTTGAAGGGCTTAGCGGCAGTTTATGTGGAACAGCATCGCTACAGCGAGGCGCGCCCGCTTTTAGAAAGAGCACTCGATATTTATCAATCGGTTTACGCTCCAGATGATTTATCAGTGCAGCGTTTGAAGGTCTTACTTGCGCTGATCATCGAACAAGCTAAAGCGGCAGGTGATACTGCCAGTGGTGTAGAAGATGCAGATCTGGCCGTCATTCCTTTGCAGGCCCAAACCTTTGAAGTGGCTCAGCGCTTGAATGAATTGGCTTTTCTTGACTATTCGCAAGGCAAGCTAGAAGACTCGCGTAATCATTACGCTTGGGCCCTGTCTAGTATTGCCAATGCAACGGGGAGGCGCAGCGTCTTTGTCGCTGCCTGCTTGCAAGATTATGTGCTTGTGATGCTTAGCAGTGGTCGCAAGGCTGAAGCTGAAAAGAAGCAGATGCAAGCTCGAAGCATTTTGGCCGAAGCTTTGTCGGCTAAGTTACTGCGGGCTTACAAGTAAAGTTAGTCGTTATCGTTCCAGGGGCGGCCCCTTTGGATGTCAACGTGGCCATTGAGTTTATATGGCACCGGAGAGCCGTTGTCAGGGGCGATAGTGAAGCCGCCGTTCGAGAGTGGGTCTAGCTTGTCAGGCACCCAGTCGCCAGTTACTTCAATTACCCGGCCCGGTAGTTTGGCTCGCTCTTTTCTCTTGGCCCAGCTGTCACTGTCGCGGTCAAATTCATGGTCGTCCACTTCGCGGGCTCGAGGGAAAAGTCCTGAGTTACTACGCATTACCTGCAACCAGTCAAAATCGGCGGTTTTAAAATCAGGCTTCATATCTGTGGCTGAGTCAGGCTTGGAATCTGTGCGGCGAGCAGAAAATAAATCTGATTGCAGCACTTGCTTCTCGAAATCAAAAGTAAAGTCGTTGTCTAATATTGGAGTTGAGTAGCTGCTTTCGGGCGAATCTGACATGCTTGATGTTTTCGGCAAGTCTTCGGAGCGGTCAAACATATGTTTATTTCGCTCCGCTCTTTCAAGCTTATCTTTTTCTTCATTTGCATCTCGTTGACGCCGCAGCTCTTTTTTCTCAGCCCGTTCTTCAGCCAGCTTACGCTCTAATTCGGCCAGGTCGTCCATGCTTGAGCTTTGTCTAATTTGCTCAGAGAAAAAACTGTC
>CALRJJ020000468.1:0-4793 GCA_943367505.1 Flavobacterium psychrophilum
TAGAATTTACTATTGCAGTTCCATCGCTAGACTCAGCAGAGCTGCCAGCAAACAACGCTTGAAGCAGTGTTGCTATCGCTCTTATGCAGTCAAATGGTACTTCGCGCGACGTCGCGGCAGGCTTAATTTCTATCTTGAAATTACTCGCAGCTACTTTCACTGACTCAGTGATGATCCCTACCATTCCCGGCATCATGGTGGCATCGATATGCAGAGCAATTATAGATTTCACTCCATCAAGAGCGCCACCTTCAATCATACGAAAGGTACCAGTCTTCCCCTCAACATCAACAGATTCTTCAGCAGCAGGCTGCATAATAATGCGCACACCGCCAGCAGAAGCGCCTTGCGCAGCCAAAATTTTGGCAGCAGCTAAGGCACAAGCCATGTTCACATCATGACCACAGCTATGAGAAACACCATCATGCAATGAGCGATAGTGACTAGTGGTTGATTCATACATGGGCAAACCGTCCATCTCTGCACGAATAGCTACTACAGGATTGGCGCCAAAATCTGCCACTACACCAGTGGTTCCCACCTGTCTGCGCACCGAGTAACCATACTGCTCAAGTGTCTTTGCCACAAAGGCAGCGGTTTTCTCTTCCTTAAAACCTAGTTCTGGAATGCTATGAAGATACCGTCGTTGCTCGACAATCTCGCCTTGAAGATCTTTGGCGATTTGAATCCACGGAATCTCTTTCATAATCTCTCCAGCATTTTGGCTCCTAAATAATACAACAGCAAAACCGCACTTCTCAATGATTCGCACCAATTGTGCTAGCTTGCCGACCATAGTTACCACTAACACAACATTGCCTAAAGCCCCATTCATAGTACTACCCTAACATCAACAGAAGCCAGCCACAGAGCCACTTTAGCCGACAGCAGCGAGTGCTTGTACCCACGCAGCCGCTTTTGCTAGTACCAATGTATACCTGTCAAGCAGCGCTGCCGATGATCAGCGAACAAAATCTTCTTGGCAGAAACATATAGGGAGGAAGGTTAATGGAATGCATCATAGTCAATTTGTTAGTTATGGCAATTGGAACATTTGCAGTAGTGCAATTCAAAGATTTAAAAGAGACGGCTGCGACATTCACCACCAATAAAGATAAATGTGACCTTGAAGAATGCAATGTCTGCATCGCTATTAGTGGCAGTTCAAAGTAGGCATAAGTAGTTCTAAGTTTTCAAAAGAGGTAAAAACGTGAATATATTTCTCTATTCGTCTTTAGGAACAGGTCTTCTCACCCCGATGCTCATATTAGTTGTACTAGCGGCACTTTTGATAGCGGTGCTTGTAGTTCATGAAAAAGCTGATTCGTTTAGCGGCAGTAATCTTCATTTTGGTCAGTCAATTTTCGGTTCAAAAAGCAACCTGGACAGCAATCAATTGATTAGCCAGCGAATTAGCCAAAGAATAAATGCCAATCCCGGTCAATGGGGCAGCTATGAAAAACGATTGACTGAACAACCTATGCAAGAATCAGCCTGTGGCGGATGCTGCACAATTATGTGGAAACCAAATAAAAGCGATATCGCCTAGGTCAGAACGTGACAATTAAAATGTAGAAAAGAGCCAGTGAGCGAAAGTTCACTCGGCTCTTTTGTTTTACTAGTAGCAAAATTGAATTCCCTCTCCTCTGCTTAACTGGCACTGAGACTAGGTATGAGTACCGCGCTTCAGGTGAGCCTTGAATTAAAATTTGATCGCAATTGCGTGCAAAACTATTTGTCAGCAAGCTCCGTCAATGCAAGCAAACGCAAAGAGCATTTACGGAAGCCACTTTTCAAGGCTCAGAGCAATAACTTAGCGAATGGCGAGAGCTATGCGAACGCTCTTAGCAGTGCCGTGCCCTAGGTCTTAAAAATCAACACTAAGCTGAAACTGGCTGCTACTCTGAGTTCAGCTTCTTTACAAGCCGATTTTCACAAGCCTTTGCTTGATAAATCGGTTCTGCACAAATCAGTTTTTCCCAATGCGGAGACTCAACTATGCCCATTCTTGCAGCACAAAATAATAAAGCCCAACATACTGAAAGAGGCGCCCAGCAGGCTAACAATAGCAGCAGCAAATGCACCACCAGTAGAATAAAGCCACTCCCCCAAGACGGCTTAAACGGCCTGCGTCAACACTGGAAGACCGACATCATGTCTGGCTTCATTGTCTTTCTCATTGCTCTGCCACTCAGCCTGGGCATCGCCATGGCCTCAGGAGTGCCACCGATGGCCGGAATAATCAGCGCCATCGTCGGTGGTGTGCTCGTTTCGCTGATAAGCGGCTCACACGTGACCATAAACGGCCCCGCAGCAGGTTTGATTGTAGTTGTCTTGTGCTCAGTCGATCGCTTGGGCGGAGGCTCACTGGGCTACAAAGGAACACTAGCAGCAATTGTAGTGTCAGGAGCAATACTGGCAGTGCTCGGTCTAAGCAAGGCAGGCGAGCTCGGTAAACTATTTCCCGCTTCGGTTATTCACGGAATGCTTGCTGCCATAGGCATTATCATCATGACCAAACAATTGCCATATATGCTGGGAGTGAGTGCAGAAGCGAAAGAGCCCATGGCACTGATTATGGCTTTGCCGACCATGATTGCTCACTTAAATCCGGCCATAGCGGCGATTGCCTTTGTTAGCTTGCTGCTGCTCATTGGCCATGGCCTCAGCGAACATAAATTAGTCAAGAAAATTCCAGCACCTGTAATTGTCATAGCTGTAGCGGTAGCACTCGGCTCTTGCTTTGGTCTAGATAAGCCGCACCAATATCAACTGCTTGGCGTTCAACATCAAATTGAGCCCCTAAAATGTCTGATTGCCTTACCGAAAAATGTTATGGATGGCATAGTTTTGCCTGACTTCAGTCACATCAATAGCTATGCTTTCTGGCTTTCAGTCCTATCAATCACACTAATACAGGGCCTGGAAAGCCTATTGAGTTGTACAGCCGTTGATCGCTTAGACGCCCACCGTAGACAAGCTAACTTAAGCCGTGACGTCGCTGCAGTTGGCTGTGGCACGATGGTGTCAGGCATGCTCGGCGGCCTGCCCATTATCGCTGAAATCGTACGCAGTTCCGCCAACATAAGCAACGGCGCCCAAACCAGGTGGTCCAACTTCTTTCATGGTCTCTTTGTTCTGTTAGCCTTATTGTTTGCCGCCAGCCTAATCAATAAAATTCCCCTATCAGCACTGGCTGCAATTCTTATTGTTACAGGCTATAAGCTAGCAGCGCCCCATGTCTTTAAAGCAATCAATGCCATCGGCATCGAACAAACTATAGTTTTCCTCACGACAATTATTGCCACTCTCTCTTCGGACCTGCTAATCGGAGTGGCAATCGGCATCTGCACCAAACTGGTTTTGCATTTAGTGCGGGGGACAGAGATCTCGAATCTGTTCAAGGCCAATGTGAATTCTCAAATTCAGCCCGATGGCTCTGTAAGAATCGCTGTCAAAGGCGCACTAATATTCTCCAACTATCTCTCGCTCAAAAGGCAACTTGACAGAATTCCCCAAAGCAAGCGCGTATTGGTTGATCTTAGTGCTGCTCGACTAATCGATCACAGCGTCATGGAACACTTACACTTCTATGCGGAGGAATATAGCCGCAGCGGCGGCACATTGACTGTCGTTGGCCTAAACCGACACGAGAGTGCTTCTAAGCATCCGCTCTCAGCAAGGAGACTAAAAACAGGAAGCTATTGCTTACTGCAAGCTGAAAGGAGCAAATAGAGAGCTTGGGAAGATGCACTTGAGAAACCTCAACAGGTGTCAATGAGCTGATGCCGCAAAAGTTGTTACCTTAAGGTAGAAATTTTGATCTCTCAATTTTAGCCGTGAGCTGAATATCACCATCAGCTGCAGTCAGTAGTTCAATTAACAAACGAAGCTCCAAACAATCGGAACCATCGACGAGGACACTAGTTTCCTCGTCTATGGTTTCTACCAGAATTCGATAGGCCTCAATCGCGTTTATCGACGCCAATGCTTTGAAGTTAGAACCTTTCACTCCGCGAACAATCGCCGCTGCAGGTTCGCCGATTGTAATAAGAGCTTCAAAAGACTGGGCAGAAAGCCAATCTCCAAGTTTGACATGAAAGCCTTCGCTTGCTTCTCCCAATTCTTCCATAGCTCCCAGTACGACAAACTTGCGAGGCTGTGGAAAAGCGCGACTATCCAAGAATGCCGTTACTGTAGCTCGCACTGAGTCAGGATTCGCGGAGTAAGACTCATCAATAATGAGCGCTCCGTTCAGTCCGATTGACTTGTTGCCGCGACCACGCGAAGGATCATAGCGCCTTAGACCCTCTGCAATTTTGTGATCTGCCATCCCAAATTCACGAGCGCAGGCTATGGCGCACCAGGCATCTCTCAAATATGCTGTGCCGTGGGAATTGAGATCAAATAATGTATCTGAACCGGAGAGCACAAACAGCGTAGAAGCTGGCTTCACTCCAACTATTTCTATCTCACCTTCAGTAAAAGTCAAAACTCGACCACCAGCAAAAACAAGATCGAGCCTCTCTCTCAAAAGCTTGTTGTCATCTCCAAGGATTGCGAGGCCAGATTCAACACTTAGACTCTCCAATACTTCGCATTTCGCTGCCGCAATGTTTTCAATCGACCCCAGAGTTTCTAAATGTGCCGGCCCAATATTGGTAATGACAGCGATATCAGGAGCAATGGCGGCTGCGAGCCAGGCTATCTGTCCTCTTCCTCGCTGTGCCAACTCAACCACCAGAACTTCAGTGGTCTCTGGCATTTCCAAAAGTGTCTTGGCTAAACCTCTG
>CALRJJ020000469.1:0-4793 GCA_943367505.1 Flavobacterium psychrophilum
AGAGATACAAGCTTTGAGTAATTCTAATTCTTCTGCCGTAGCTCACGCCCTGTTCATTCCGGCTTTCGAGTCTATTGTGGCGAAGTATCCAGGCAATGCTGCTGTAGTAGTTGCCGGAGAAGTTGTCTTTACCTACGCACAGTTGGCTCACCGTGCTCGATCTATTGCTTTGAAATTGCAATCTGAAGGTGTGCAGCCAGAAGATGTGGTTGGCATTTCAATTGAGAAGTCTGCTGACTATATTTGTGCCATGCTCGCTATCTGGTACGCTGGTGCTGCTTTTGTGCCTATGGACCCAGTGTTGCCGGCTGAGCGGTTGCAATATATGACTGATGAGGCCAGTGTCAAAATTGTATTGGTGAGTTGCACTTTGGCGTCCTCTTCTGCAAATCGCAGAGCCAGTTTCGCTAATATGACTGGAGTGAAAGTTCTGGATCTGGCAGAGCAATCAGAGCAATCGGAGCTGGGAGAGTCGTTTGGCTATGCTGCCGTGGGCCCAAATGATCTGGCCTATTTGATTTTTACTTCGGGATCAACCGGCCGCCCCAAGGGCGTCTTAGTTACTCACCGGGGCATCGTTAGCTTCTTGCATGCTCAAATTGCTGCCTTCGATTTGGACAGCGAAAGCCGTTCCCTCTGGTATCTTTCTACTAGTTTTGATGCTTCTGTATCAGATCTAGGCACTGCTTTTCTCAGTGGCGCTGCCATTTGCATTGAGTCTGCCGAGCGGTTGCAGCCCGGCAATGGCTTAGAGCAGATTCTAGCCGACCGTGCCATCACCTATGTAGATATTCCCCCGTCGATATTGAGATTGCTAGACCCGGCTGCGCTGCCGCCTTCTCTCAAAACTATTGTTATTGGTGGTGAAGCTTGTGCTTTAGATGTAGTGCGTAGCTTCGCTGCCAAGGTAAAGCTAGTCAACGTATATGGCCCCACAGAATCTACTGTTTGTACCAGTCTGGGTCAGTGTGGAGTTGACTGGAGTCGACCGCTAATTGGTCTGCCCCTGCCGGGGATTACTTACCATCTGCTCGACGAAGACCTCAATGAAATCGATGGAAGTGAGCCTGGGCAGCTGCATATTGCTGGCATTGGCTTGGCCCGAGGCTATCTCAATCGCCCTGATTTGACCGAGGCGAAGTTTATTGAGCATCCTCTCACTGGTGAAAGACTTTACCGCACCGGTGACCTGGTGACGCGCACTGAAGATGGTCAGTATCAATTTCTCGGCCGCACCGATAGGCAGGTGAAGCTGCGGGGCATGCTGGTAGAGCCTGAGGAAATCGAAGCAAGGTTGCTTCAGTTTGCCGGAGTCAAGCGCGCTGCTGTACTCAAGCGCCCTGTTAAAGCTGGTGTTGCTCGCGAGATTCTGGTTGCCTTTGTTGAACCAAATAACGATTCGGGTCTTGAGTCTGGCCGCTATTCGAATGCTGACATGGAGGCCGATTTAGACCTTGATTTGAGTTTGGGTATGGATTTAAGTCGGCGCTTAGATCTCGTGGAATTGAGGGAGCATCTTGCTCAGGTGCTGCCTAAGTGGATGCTGCCCCAGCGCATTGAAGTGTTGAATCCGATGCCTTTGACGGTGACTGGCAAAGTCGATCTCAGCGCCCTGCGTTTGCGCCAACTAGAACAGAATGCTGTTTCTGCTGACGAAGTGGCGACTGCTTCTGGCTCCTTACCACTTGATTCTTTGTCGCTTACAGAGCGTCTTTTGACTCAGGTTTATAAGCAAGTGCTTGGTGTAGATAGCGTTGGCAAAGACGATCATTTCTTTGATTTGGGTGGCGATTCTTTCGCTGTAGTAGAAGCCTGTGTGGTTGCTTCTGCTCTAGGTATGGCTTTGCCGCCTACTCTTTTGATTACTCATCCGATGGTTTCGGAACTTGCTTCAGTGCTCAGTAATTTGTCTCGTGAGCAGTCGCTGACTGCCTCTGGCGGAATGCTGTGCTCTGCTATTCGTCAAGATATTAGCTTGTCGGCTGAGTTTGAAGCAATGTTAGAGCGAGCGGTCAAGCGCCAGCAAGTGCAGGAAAAGCAGCCAGGCAATATTTTCTTGACTGGTGCCACCGGTTTTCTTGGTGCTCGACTTTTGTCTGAATTGCTAGAGAACACAAATGCTCAGATCTATTGTCTCGTTCGGGTTGATTCTCAAGACGTTGGGTTAGAGCGCATTGAGAGAGCTTTAGGCAAGCATGGCTTGGCGGTTGGCGACCGGTCGCGCTTGCGAGTTATTTGCGGCACAATTGATGCTCGGCAATTCGGTCTCACAGATCTGATTTGGAATGAGCTAGCAGACCAGGTTGATACTGTCTATCACTGCGCTGCTCAGGTTAATAACCTGGCTTCCTATGATGAGTTGCGACAGTCTAATGTGGTGGGCACCCAAGAGGTGGCGCGTCTTCTCTGTAGTGGTCGCAGTAAGTGTCTGCACTATATCAGCACCCTATCAGTGTTTGTTGCTACTGATTGCAATCGTGGCGTCTTGCTTGAATCTGATCATCTAGGTGATACTGCCATTGTTTATGGCGGCTATGCTCAAACCAAGTGGGCTGCTGAAGTCTTTTTACGCAGCTTGGGCGGCAAGGCCGGCCCGATTACCTATCATCGCCTCGGGCTAATTACTGGCGACAGTGTCACAGGAAAGTGTGCTGATCACGATTTTCTTGATTTGTTTGTGAACGGACTTTCTTCTTTGGGTTGTGCTCCTCAAGTGAGTGACGATATTAGCGTTGATATTACACCTGTAGACTACGCTGCTAAGGCTGTAATCAAGCTTTCTCTGGCGGCCATGGCTAGCAGTAAGTTTGATACTTATCACATCGCTAATTCTAAGAGTCTGACTTTGAAAAGATTGCTGACTGCTATGCAGGCAATTGATAGTGGTGTTGGGAAAGGCTTAGAGATTGTCTCGTCTAGCCAGTTTCAGAAGCAGCTACTCAGTCGTGTCTCTATTCTTGGCGGTGCAGAATCTGCAGCTTGTATGGCGCTTTGTCGACTTGCCGGCGGCGATTTCGAGTTCTTCCGCACGATGGATCTGTTTCAAGCCACCGATGTTGTCTTTGATGATCGAAACACAAAGAGTATTCTTGAGCCGTTGGGTATTGTCTGCCCTGCCCCTTCTGATGAGCTTGTGTTGCTTTATTTAGAGCAGATGCTGGGGTGATTGTATCAGTGCAGCTCACCACGAAAGCCTGTGCCATCGCGGAAAATTTCGTCAAATTGGTTTTTCATGTCAGCTGAGAAAGTCACTTGTGGCAAGCTCATTGTGCGCTTAAAACTCACTGGCAGTGCAAAAACGCTGGCATCGTATGGGATTCTTTTCCATGATTTTGTCGACAGCTCTTCGATTAGACCGCTGCGCAGATCGTTGCCCATGCCCGTGCCAATTGTTGCCATTCTGAATTTTGGCAGTGCTCTAGCGCCGCGGATGGTGCTAATTTTTAGGGGCACAGTGTGCGTGTTGGGGCATCTGTAATAGCGACAAATAAATTCTAATGCTTCTGGAGCGGTGGCTATCTCTTCTGTGCCATCAATATAAGATGAGGAGCCAATTCTTGGTACGAAATGCGTGAAGCTGAGACCTAGTTTGCTACCTTTTGATTGGGGCCTGAGAACTGATTTGTTCATGTGCGGCTCGACGTTTGGATTGTGTACGAGCAGTCCATCAAAGAGTGAGAGCGGTGCTATCCACTCTAGTTTTGTTGAACGGCGAAAGCCATGCACTTCCCACTTTGGCGCTTTGCATAATAGTTCGTAGCCGTGTCTTGGATTGATTACTTTTATAGCGTCGGGAGAGATATAGACGTCTTCGGGGCCACCGTCGGTGTGCATTTGTTGCAGGACCCAGATATCGGCTGCTTTGCTTGGCTTCTTTGCCTGGCTAGGACGAGCGGCCACCTCGGAGCTGAGGCAGCAGAGGGCGAAGGCCGTGCAGATAATAGTCAAAGCTGTTTTCATCAGTGGGAATTATAGCAAGGCGAGGGTCTTGCGTAAGTGAAGGTCTGAATTACTGTCTTGGTTGTGGGATAGTAAGAGAAGTTGGATTTCCACCTACTGGTCGCCTATGACTGCTCCTAGTGCTTTAAACTTTGCGAATAGATTTTTAGTAGCAGCCTCTAATGCCACTTTTATTTGTCTTGTTTTTAATGTTGCTTGTCTGCTTGGGCTTTTTATTTCCGTTTTAATGAACAACGTGGATCTCTTTGAGCTTTTCTTTCCACGCGACTTTTGGCTGTCGCTTAGTCTTAGACCTGCTCTGCCTGTCATCCGTTGCTTTTCGTCAATATTCTTTTTTGTTTGGCTTTTGTTGTTCTCAATATTTTTACCTGCACTTATATGCCAGGCGAGCACGAAACTTGGCCGTCAAGAGAAGTTAGTTGGTTTAGGCGGCGTGCTGAGCCGTGCTCGAGAGTTGGGCCTTTTGTCTGCTCTTCTGACTGGAGCGGTAGTGGTGCCCGCTGTTATGTTCGTCAATAACTTCTTTGGAAATTGGTCGATTGTCTATTTCTTGGCTCAAATTTGGTTTGCTCCCTTGGCCTATTTAATTGCACTGATGATTGTGCAATTGATTTTGCAAACTGAAGGAGAGCTTGTACTGCCAAAATTCTGTTCGATTGCAAAGCCAGAGGGTAGTTGCAATTCAGCATTGATTTGCATTGGATTGTTCTTGTTAGCGATTGCTATTTTGGCTGGACCTTTGTTTCTCGCACCCAGTTACTATGCACCTTTATTTAGAGACAAGGCGGTCTATCTCGTATTCTTTGAATTTATCGCCTGGCTAGTGGCTGGTT
>CALRJJ020000470.1:0-4793 GCA_943367505.1 Flavobacterium psychrophilum
AGCCTTTGGCGCTATTGTTTCACCAACCGATGCAGTAGCGGCCTCGGCCATTGCTAAAGAAGTCAGACTACCGAAGCGGCTGATGGAAATTATCAAAGGCGAAAGCCTTACTAATGATGCCACTGGCCTGGTGGCTTATCAATTTGCAGTGGCCGCTGTGGCCACTGGTGCTTTTGCCTGGCAAGAGGCGGGCACTAGATTTTTCTATGTAGCAATTGGTGGCATAGTCATTGGTCTGGCCACAGGCTTGTTTTTAGTGCGACTAAGAACAAGACTAGAACACAAACCGGTAGAAATCATAGTCTCACTATTGTCACCATTCATTGCCTATTTAACAGCTGAACACCTTCATGTATCAAGTGTTCTATCGGTAGTTACAGCAGGCTTGATGCTGGGCTGGCGCTCACCACTTATGCATGGCTCCAGCACCCGCCTTCATGCCACGGCCAATTGGGAAACCATTGCTTATCTTCTCAATGGATTTTCATTCTTGTTGATGGGCTTGCAACTAAGGCCAATTCTTGAGACAGTAAAAGCCTATCCCGCGCCACAGCTCATACTCTGGACAGCGACAGCTGCACTAGCACCACTGGCTATAAGATTCATTTGGACGTTCACAACAGCGCCAATCTATAACAAACTAAGAAAGCAACCCCAACCAAGCTGGAAGCACTTATTTGTCTTCTCCTGGTCAGGCATGCGAGGTGTGGTATCACTTGCAGCTGCTCTGGCCTTACCTATTACTTGTACCAATGGCCAGCCTTTCCCTTATCGCGATCTGCTGATATTTCTTACTATCGCCGTGATTGCCTCCACCCTGATCATCCAGGGCATTACCTTGCCAGCCATCGTCAAAATGTTCGAATTTGAACCAGATGCTTACAATTCAGAAGAAGCAGAGCGCAAAGCCCGGCTTGCCCTTTCAAGAGAGGCCGTGCGACGCATTGACGAACTCGCACGCTCAGAAGACATTGACCTAGACGATCCGATTTTGCATAAGTATCTAAACAAATATCTTGAACGTGCAGTCGCCAATATCGGCCCCGAATCGCACAATCAGAACGCCATAAACTTCTGGCAAAGAGTGAGGGGAGAAGCAATCACGGCTCAACGAGCATTGCTTTTGAAGCTGCGAGACAGCAACGAAATTCAAGACGACACTTTTAGACAGATTCAATACGAACTTGATCTAGAAGAAACAAAAATGGATATGCCCACATGAGGATAGCCTCAATTCTAGCTTTATGTCTAACCATTGCGGCAGCCCAGCAGGCATCTGCCCATGACTCCAAGACCGCTAGCAAAGCGAATTCTAGCGCAACTCCCAGCGCAAGTTCTAGTGTAAGTGCCGCACCACCAGCGCCACCAATATTTCAATCTACCGATAGAGTACTCAGCTACTATGGCCCTGCCGTCAGAGCCAAACTAAAGCCACTCTTTGCCGCACAACAAATAGCCTATCCACCCCAATCGATGACATGGATAGCCCTAAAAGAAGAAAAGCAATTACTGCTTTTTGCTAAAAACAAATCGGGCAATTACAAGCAAATCTTGACCTACCCCATCATCGGCACATCGGGTGTGGCGGGGCCGAAGCTAAAGGAAGGCGACAAACAAGTGCCAGAGGGCTTCTACAAAATTGCCGGTTTTCGCCCTAATCTAGTGGCCCATATTGGCATGGATATCAACTATCCCAATGACAGCGATCGCCGCCATGCCCAAGCAGAGAAACGACGCAATTTAGGCTGCGACATTCTCATCCATGGCAGCAAATGGTCAACCGGTTGCTTAGCCATGGGCAATGAACCAATAGAAGAAATGTTTGTTCTCGCTCACGATGTTGGCGAAAAAAACATCTCGCTTGTATTCGCGCCTTGCAACTTACTAAAGACTAAACCGGCAGTTGACTTCAAGAAACAACCAGCCTGGCTGCGTGATCTATATAGAGAGCTGCGCACAGAAATGGCACGCTATCCAATATGAGAGGCCGCACTCACTTGTTTAAATGCTTCATCAAGAAATCAGCCATCTTCAAAATGCTGGCATTCCAATCGGCCTGATTGCCGCCACCACCGTGCCCACCGCCTGCTACTGTTATCAGCTCAGCACTGACACCGGCACCCTTGCAAGCAGCCAGCATTGTTGTTGCCTGGTTATAGGGAACTAGCTCATCTTTGTCGCCATGAATCATTAGTATCGGGGCATCATCGGCTGTTAAATAATGAGCAGGGCTAGCTTTCTCAAAAAGTTCAGGGCTCTCGCTGCGGCTTTTGCCAATGAAACGCTGGGCAATTTTCTCTGATTCTGGTGGTAGCGCTAAAGCCAAATTGGTTGGCCCGGCTAGACTAACCACAGCCTTTACAGAGCTTGAAACATGAGGCTGATCATTATCAGTAGATTGCACTGGTTCAGTATTATTAGTGGTGCCGAGAAATAGGGCTAAATGGCCACCGGCAGAGCTACCAATGGCACCTATGCGATTAGGATCAATATTAAGTTCGCTGGCATGGCGACGGAGATAGCGCACTGCTGCCTTGGAATCTTCAACCTGAGTGGGGAAGCGTGCTTGCGGGGCTAGTCGATAGTCAATCGACGCCGTGACAAAACCCAGCTGGCTGAGCATATAAGCACAACCCAACATATCTTTTTTATGTCCGGCACTCCAACCACCACCGTGAATACAGAGCACTGCAGCAAAAGGACCTTTACCAGCCTTGGGTGTGACAATATCCATGTACAAAGGCTGCGAGTCTACCGTCGAGTAACAAACATCTCTCTTTAATGTCAGCGTCGCTGGCGGTTCTGGATAGGCCTGAGCACGGGCAAAAAGGAAAACGCCACCGCCAAGTAAAAGCAGAACAAGACCTAATGGCATTTGCCATTTTAGCCCCTGCGAATTTGTCGGACCTTTTCTACTCACAGTTTGCACTGCCTTGGTTACGCCTACGTTAGCTAGTTTAATATAATTTACCCACAAAGAGGCACGAACATTGCCGTTCGTGCCTCTTCGACTTATCTAGCGCCCCAACGCTGGATTAAGCTCTATTGTTCGATTAAGCAACTATGGTGTGCTTGATTCCTTCTCTTCTTTAACAGAAGTCGAAGAACCATTGGCACCGACAGTGGTGCTGGCGCTAGATTTTTTGTGAGCAGATCCACCAATGCCGATGGCATGTGATTCTTGTTTCTGCTCAGAAGTAACGCTACCATCGCCATTAGCGCGAATAGCAGCTTTCGCGTGGGTGACTTTAGCGCCAGTTGCGCCAACTTCAGCGTGATAGGTGCTTTGCTTAGCTTCAACAGCATTAGCACTAGCCTTTTTTACGGTCTTAGTGGTTGATGCCGCGTTTGACTTAACCTTAACACTGGTCGAAGCTGAGCCTAACGGTGTTTCGGTCTTAATTGATGTTGAGCTGCTTTCATCGGCAAATGCCACTGATTGGCTCAAGAACATTGCCACGCCTAAAGCTAGGGTGGTTGACTTAGTAGATGCAAACATGTGTATTCTCCTCAGAACGATTTGGGACATTTAGTTGCTAGTGGCCGCTAATGTCCCGCAGTTTGCCCTGACGGGTCTATGCTGCCCCAGTTCCATTTACCAGGTTAGCTTCTTGTAAGTAAAGCAAGCCCGGAACAAACTCCGTTGAGCGTCGTCTCATTACTTTTGCGCCGAAAACAGCCATGACAAGTGGTAATCGGCGCTTATCATTACTATGGGTCTCCTGGAGTATCAGATGCACGTTAGCAAAAACCGTTCGCGGGGAGTTCATCGATTGCTCCGATTCTTGCTAGCGCTTCTACTGACTCTTCCCAGTAGCTCAATCAATTTATATGCTTTGGCAGAAGACGAAATTGACCCCTCACAACCAAAGCTAGACGTCACATTTACACCAGAGGGCTCTCGTATCGCGGCTGAGCTGCCGGCCACGGCAGTAGCCGAAAATCAGCCACTACCAATCTCTCGCATCCAAGGTCTTATTAAGCGTCTCAAGCCTTTAGCGAACGACAGCAAAAGGGAGACTGTTATACCAGAGCAATCTCTCATTAAGCCTAAATTGCCAGGCCTTCACACAGTTGAATCCGAATCCTTTCCACCAAAGGCCGCTAACATCTCTCACAAGAAGCCAGCCCCCCAGACACCAGAGACACAACGACCGCTCTTAGTCGAACGTATTAGTCATAGCGGCAACGTCGACAATATTGAAGAGCTAAGCATTACTTTTTCACAGCCAATGGTGGCAATTGGCGAAATGAAACCAGCAGATCCTTCTTCGCTTGTGACACTGACACCACAACCAGCAGGAAACTGGCGCTGGGTAGGGACACAAACAATTTTATTTATTCCGGATAATAAGCGCTTCCCTAAATCAACTGAGTACAAAGTCAATATTCCAGCAGGTACAAAAGCGGCGAACGGTGAAGTTCTAGCACAAGAACAGAACTACACGATTATCACACCAGCAATTTCAATTCGTCCTGTTGAATTGAGCGAACCAGTTCCCAAGATAGCCACACCCACTCTAGTGGCAACATTTGATCAAGACGCCGATAGTGCAGAAATCTTGAAGTACATTAGCCTCTCAGTGGGCAAAGAAAAATATCCAGTAGGGTTGGCAGACATCACCGACCTAGACAAGACTTTTCAAGCAAAAATTGCCACATGGAACAAGAAAAGATGGATTGCCTACAAGCCTCTCAAAGCACTTCCTTTAGGCCAAACAGTAGACGTAACATTCTCTTCTGGAGCGCCATCGCTAGAAGGCCCGCTGCGCTCTTCTAAGTCACCGCAATTT
>CALRJJ020000471.1:0-4782 GCA_943367505.1 Flavobacterium psychrophilum
CACTTACTAAAGGTAGCCGCCGCGCTCTTCTTACCATGTGTGCCTGTTTTATGTCATCAGGCGCAGCCCTGGCCCAAGTTGCCGATTTCGACATGAGCACCGTTGCCCCAGCCCAGGGTGACAATAGCGGCACACCGCACCCACAGTCTGACTTTCAACCCAACTATGTGCCAAGCCCTTCCCAATTTACAAGCAACCAGCGTCTTGATTCCCTGGCTTATGCAAGTAGAACAATTCTGAGCCAACGCAGTCAGAGACTTCCCAAAACCACTCTCGATAGCTTTGTCTACCAAGCGGGAGGCATGGCCGAGCAAATCTACGGTGACGAAGGCTCAATGGGCCTACCACCTATAAATGGCTTGGGCGGCAGCAATGTCATCAACGCTGGTATTCACAGCGGCCAACTGACCACCAATCACCGCAGCGACCTGCCTAGCGTGATGTTGACCTACTACTAAGTCTCTGGGACAAGAGAAAACAAATTCGCCCGACTCGGAATGCTCAAGCCGAAGCGGGCGAATTTTTTATTGGCTTACTTTCTGAACCTGATCGCGCCACTCAAGTAGCTGTGCAGCAATGCTAACGGCAATTTCCTGCGGATCATTATTGCCAATCGGCAGGCCAATCGGGCAGAGGAAGGCACTATTATACTTTTCGTCTAAACCCGCAGCTTTGATATCTTGCTTAAGCCGTTCAGCCTTTGCCCGACTGCCGATCACACCCAAATAAGGAAAAGCTGCTAGACCAGCCTGATAGCCTCTAAAAATCTCCATCAGCACCGGAGAATCAGTGCTATGGCCCTTCGAGAGCAGCAGTACAAACGAGTCACGACTAACTTTTTCTATGCCGTCTTTATAGTCTTTGACTAAGAGCTTCTTCAGCTTGCCACTGCCCGGCAAGCTATCGAGCCAATCAGGGCGAGTATCGATACAGGTGATCTGGCAATCCAACCTCTGCAGAATTTCCACTAGAGCCGAAGCACAGTGCCCGGCGCCAAATATAGCGATGTTCCACGTGCCCAAATTGTGCACTTCGAAGAACATCTTCACCGAACCGCCGCAGGTCATGCCAATATCTTTCTCTAAATTCCAGCTGACAAAGCGAGTTCTCGGTGCCTTGTGATCGCCCTCACCTAATTCGCTCAAAAGCTTTGACGCCTCTTCAATAGCGCGATTTTCAACTTTGCCGCCGCCAACTGTACCGAAATTGCGACCCGCCTTTGTCACTATCATACGAGCGCCGACTTCTTGCGGCACACTACCAATGGTATCAACCACCACAGCGACCACAAAGGGCTCGCCGCAGCCCATTAGCTCAGCCACACGGTGGTAGAAAGTTACTAAAGACAAGTCTCAGCCCCAGATTTTTCGCCAGCCTTTTCATCAGACTTTGGTCTCTTGGAACCATTCTTACCATTGCCGCCACCATTGTTGCCGTTAGCGCTGGCTAAATAACCTTTGGCAAATGATGGCGCTTTGGCCAAGACCGGCGAATCAGCGCCGAACCAGGGTTTAAATGGAAGGTTTTGCCCATCTAGCTTGTACTGTGTCAGTCGAGCAAGTATCTCTTCATTAGTGGCTGGGGTGGTCAATGTCGGTATCTGATCACCACAAACATACGAGAGAGCATTCTTAACAGCCATAAAGACCGAATTAGCTAACAACAGCGGCGGCTCGCCCACAGCCTTTGAGCCACGCACATTGGCTGTGCACTCATTATCAATTACATCAACATTGAAGATAGGCGGAGTATCGTAGATATTTGGAATCTTGTAGGTGGTGGGAGAATAAGAGAGCAGCGCACCACTTGACGAATAACGCAGATCTTCGTTGGTGAGCCAACCCATGCCCTGAATGAAAGCACCGGTAATCTGACCGCGATTGAGACCAGGGTTTATCGACTTACCAATATCCATCAAGATATCGACACGCTCGACCTTCAAATCTCCAGTAAAGCGATCGATGAGAACTTCAGCACATGAGCAGCCATTAGTGTAATAAAGGAATGGCGAACCCTGACCGACATTCCAATCGAAACCAATGCCCGGTGTTATGTAATGCCCTCGCTCACCCAGACTAACTCTTGAGCGATAGGCAAGATTCACCAATTGGGGGAAAGTAATTTTGAGCTGAGGACGGCGCTCGTCAAAAACATAACCATCTTTATAAACAATTAGATGACCATAAGCACCTATGCCAATTTCGCGCGAGGCAAAATGCTGGGCGGCCACTTCGTTTAGACGTTCTTTCAATTTGCGACAGGCAATCACTGCAGCCGAGCCATTCAAATCTGTTGCCGAAGAAGCAGCAGTGGCAGAGGTATTATTGTTCTTCTCAGTCGAAGTAACCATAACAATGACATGCTCAGGAGCAATAGAAAACTCGTCAGCCACTAACATTTTGATATTAGTATTGACTCCCTGACCCATCTCAGTGGCACCGGTCGAAACTTGAATTGTGCCATCCAAATAGATGTTGACCAGAGCATTGGCCTGATTGAGAAACTGATTAGTGAAAGAGATGCCGAACTTTACAGCAGTAAACGACAAGCCTTTGAGGTGGGTCTTCGACTTAGCGTTGAACTCCTTCACCGCTGCCAGCCTCTCTTTGTACTGGCATGACTGATGCAACTCGTCAAAAATCTGCGGCAAAGTATTGTTAGTGATTAGCTGACCATAAGGCGTAACATTGCGATCGTCTATGCCATAACAGTTTTTGCGGCGCACTTCGTAGGCGTCCATCTTTAAATATGCTGCAATTTCTTCGATGATATTTTCAATGGTGATCACCCCCTGGGGGCCACCAAAGCCACGGAAGGCAGTATTAGGAGGGAAATTAGTCTTGGCAATTTTTCCAACAACTTTTACCACCGGCAAAAAATAAGCATTATCAATGTGGGTGAGCGATCGACCAAGCACAGCGGTAGAGAGATCGTTGTAAGCGCCACCATCGGCGTACAAATTAGCGTCTAAGGCTGTAATCATGCCATCGGAAGTAAAAGCGACTTTATAGTCGTTCTGATAGGGATGACGTTTGCCCGTGTACTTCATGTCATCGTCTTTAGTGTAAATCATACGAGCCGGACGTTTGGTTTTATGCGCCACCAAAGAAGCCATCACAGCCGGGTGAGTAGCCTGGCATTCTTTACCACCAAAGCCACCGCCCATGCGCTTAATTAAGCAAACCACTTGATTGAGCTGCAAGCCTAGAAGGTGGGCAACGGTATGCTGAATTTCAGAAGGGCTTTGGGTCGATGAATGAACAGTGAGTTGATCGTACTCACCGGGATGAACCAGGCAGGCCTGAGATTCAAGATAAAAATGATCGGCACCACCAATGACAAAGCGCCCTTCAATTATGTGTTCAGCAGTGGCGAAAGCCGCAGCTAGATCGCCTCGCTCAATTTTGTAGGTCTTATCTAAATATTGATTGTTAGCAATGGCAGCGTCAACGGTAAGCACTGGCACAAGCTCTTCCATATCGAGCTTAATAGCCTTTTTAGCGGCTTTTATTGCAGCCAGTGACTGGGCAGCAATGACAACAATTGGTTGACCAATAAATTCAGAGACATCTTCAACCAGCAATATTTCGTCCTGGGTAATTGGTCCAAAAACATTGTGATGGAGATCTTTGTACGTAAAGAGAGCGACAACACCAGGCACTTTTAGCGCTTCGCTCAAATCAAGCGAACGAATACGACCGTGGGCATAAGGCGAGCCAAAATAGTCAACCAGAACTTCGTTGCGCGACATGGGAATGTCATCGATATAAACCGATTCACCGCTAACGTGACCAGGAGCTGAATCATGAGGTATGTTCTTGCCTACTATCGACATACAAGTGACCTCTCTTTATCTTCAGCACCGCTCTCATAAAAGAACTTAGTCATAATATTTTCAGCCAGGGCCAGACGATAATCTCGCGAGGCTCTCACATCGGTAATTGGTGCAATCGCTTCACGTGCAATCTTGCCGGCAGCCTCATAAGTAGCTAGTTCATGGGGCTTACCAAGCAAAGCTTTCTCTACTTCAGGAACGCTCTTCACCACTGGTCCAACGCCGCCAAATATTACCCGGGCAGCGGCAATTTTATTGTCTTTGACAGTAATTCGAATAGCAGCAGTAAAGGCTGAGATATCCAAATGCTGACGCCGCGACACTTTGTAGAGACGCAGTATCTCCTCAGGCTTAGGCAAAGGCAAGAAGATACGTGTGATTAGCTCGTCTTTTTTCAACGAAAGGGTTTTGTAACCGGTATAAAAATCGGCCATGGCAATACGTCTTACGCCATCTAAGCCAGTCACTTCAACTTCAGCATCCATGACAAATAGAAAAGGTGGGCTATCGGCAATGGGCGATCCGTTCGCAATATTTCCCGCTAAAGTACCCGCATGTCGTATTTGCGGCGAACCATAGACCCAAAGAATATCGTAAAACTCTGGCACTAAATCTTTAATAGCCCGCTCTAACTGGCGCAAGGTCACCCGAGCACCGATACTCATCACTCTACCTTCAGGTGTTTCTACCAGGTTCAAATCATCTAAGCCGCGAAGAGCTGAAGTACTCATGATCGCCTTGGGCGCAAGACCACGCTTGTTCATGTTCACCGAGACATCGGTGCCACCAGAAACAATAACCACTTTTTCGTTATCGGCTAAAAAGCGATTGGCACTGGCCAAACTAGTAGGGTTAAAAGCCTTGCAACCATCAACTTCTAATAATAATTCCTGACTAGCATGGGCCTTCAAATTAGCGACGATTTCAGCCTCGTTATAGAGACTAGC
>CALRJJ020000472.1:0-4770 GCA_943367505.1 Flavobacterium psychrophilum
CTATTAAAAACGGTATGCCGCTGAGCCATCGCGACATCCTCAAACTCTTGAGCGACTGGCTCAAGACTGAACGCAACGACACCTGCCCCCATGGTCGTCCCGTGCGCCTCAAGTTCTCTATGGACGAACTCTTCCAGATGTTCCATCCAGCCTAATTCAATGACCTATTTAAAGCCCCTGAAATCAAAGTCAGGGTTTTGAGAATCTAGCTGAATGCGTGGCTGATTTTCACGATCCACAGCTCGTAGGCCAGTTCTGTCGAGAAAGACACTAGTACCATCAGGATAGCTGAGAATATTAAGGCCACCTGCACTTGTCAGACGCACTCCATTTGAGAACTCGCCCATGACCAAAAATGGCATCATATCTGGTGGCGTTGTTCGCTTATCGGTCATCGTAGCAAGCCTACCATCAGCACCAACCATTGTGATATCGCCGCTGCTGTTAACGCTGATATTCTCGCCGGTTGGTAAAGTTAAAGACTGATAGCCATTATCGAAAGCTAGCCGATCACCACTAGGCAATAGTTGCTCTGGCGCAGCACCAGCACCATGTAGCTCTAAATCGGGACCCACATTAACCGAGCTAGCCTTCCTATCTGAATTTTCAAGCAGCAGAGTGGGCAACAAGTCCTTAACATGATCACCACTGTCAACTGCACCAACGCGAAAGTCTTTAATCGCGCCAGAACTATACCCCACCTCATCAAAAATCCTGGCTGCAGCCAAGTCTTTGCCACTACCATCAGAACTGTTCATTGGTAAGTCTTGCGCATGTTGCGCTTCCATTTTCATTTTCCCATCCTCGCTAAGTTGAGATTGATTGCCATTGCAGACAATCTCAACTTAGCAAGTCGGTTTGACATTGGTTTGACATGGATATTGAAAGAGCTATGGATAGAATAAGAAAAACTAACCAGGCAAATCGACTTTATAGCCAAGACCTGTAACAGTGACAATAACCGAAGGCTGCCCGGCGCTATCTAACTTGCGTCGCAACCGGGTTATACACTGCCGAACAGCGTCAGTTGAAGAATCGCTTTCGGAGCTCCAGACCCGGTTAAGTAAGTCATCAACGCTAAACACTTGCTCTCGATGTTTAATTAAAAAGGCCAGTAGACTCAACTCTTTTGGCAACAACTTGATCTCGACATCATCTTTAAAAGCACGAAAAGTCTGCATATTGATAGAGACATTGCCGGCTTTCAGTACATCACTGTTTAGTACAACAGAGCGCCGCAGGAGGGCCCTGACCCTTGATGAAAGCTCGCGCATATCAAACGGCTTAGTAAGATAATCATCAGCCCCCGAATCGAGCCCAGTAGTTCTATCGTTGATGTAGCCTTTGGCAGTAAGCATCAAAACAGGGGTCTTTCCTCCACTCTCCCGGAACTCAGTGAGCACGGCAATACCATCTTTGCCAGGCATGTTCCAATCTAAAATTACTAAGTCATAGGGATAGATCTTCAGTCGACTCGAGGCTTCATCACCATCGCCAACAGTCTCGATTTCATGATGCTCCGCTTCTAGAAAGTCTTGAATGGTTTGACGGAAGTCTAGATCATCGTCAACAAGCAGAATTTTAGCCATAACTAGTGAAGGCTCCTAATCTATTGCCACTTCAGTTGCTCCTGCGCCTCTGCCGTCAATTGCCCTGGCTAATTCCTGCCGCTAAGCCGGAAGCAGGAGCGACATAAGCATGATTAGAAATCAGCTGCTCAAGCCGCCTGGCAAGCACTGGATTGTTGAGATTCTCACGCCTGTAGGTCTGGGCATAGAACTTGACGATGGCAGGAGAGAACTTCTGTAGCGCTCGCAGCGCCTCGGCTTGGTTTTCAGGATGGCCACCAACAGCATGCTCAAGCAGCGGTCTTATTGCCCGGATGTCACGAATATCGGCTAACTCTCTCATGCTCGCAGCCTTGTTTTGACCAGGTTGGTGCAAAATACTCAGAGCTGCTTCCACTTTTCTAGCAATCTCCAGACGATCAGCGACAGCGTCAATTTGCTGCTTTATCAGTGGCGGCATAACTGCCGGATCTAGTCTAGACAAGAATTCATGAGTTCTCTGGCGGTCCATCGCGCCCATGCTGCCCTTACTGAGCATCAAATCAAGTCGATTGAGCACTTCCATGCGCAGTCCAGGCACCTGTTCATAGTTACGCAACAAATAGCCAGTCTGGGCCCGGCTATCACCATCAGTCAAACGCATAATTTCATCAAAGACCAATTTGCGACCTTCACCATTTCGTGACAAGCGAGTCTCAATCAGCTTCTGCATGTGAGTAAGAAAATTGGGGTTATCGTAATAATGAAGAAACTGACCATAGTCACTATGCTTAACATCAAGCTGACGCCAATCTTTAGCAATTAGTGGGCGCAGAATCGGATTAGTCATAGCTTCGCTGAGAGCAAAGCGAGTGCGCTCTTCTGTTGTCTTACCGCTCAGTTTCACCAGACCATCTAAAGCTAGAGATGCCACTGTTGTAGGCACTTCAGGTTTAGCATTCGGATTCTCCTTGAGGGGATTAATCGGACCATCGAATTTTACCCAATCAGGCATGACATTATTTTTGGGATTTTGAGCAGCCTTGCGCAGCGCACCAGTGGCGGTGCCATCACCATAAAGACCAAGCAATTTAGCGGCAGCAAAGCGCTGCTCTACTGAGCCGCTCTGTAAATGCTCACTCAATGCCTTAATTGCTAGAGGCCTCGAAATATGATCTACGGCTTTTATGCGCCCGAACAAAACTTTGTCTTGTTCAGTACGAGGGCCGCGGCTACGCTGAACAAAACTAGCCTCAAGAGCCGTGCTTAGAGCCATAGCTCGCACCGGAGCTTGGTGAGCAAACTCCCACAAACCATCAGGATCAGGGCTCATAAAGAGCTCGCCTTTGGCTACGGCCCAGTTTTCATCAGCAGTACGCGATGCATGTTCACGACTGTAAAAGATCGTGTTTTTAACTACGTCAGGATGTTTTGGATCTTCTTGCCGGGCCGCACGAGTGGCCTTGTAATCAATGTTTGGCCCAACCTGGTCAACTATGGTGGCCATATCAAAGAGCTTGCTCAGCTCTGGCGAGGCCCACTTAGTTAAGTGAGCCCACTCATGGTAAGTGTATTCAAGTAAATTCTTGCCGCGGTTGCCTTCATAGTGGGTGACCACCCCATCATGACTGACATCGGCAGCTGCCTTGAAGTTGGCTTGTTCAAATTTGGCACTGAAATAGCCATTGGAATAATCAGGAGTGTCAAGCAAGACAATCTCTTTGATCAAATTAGGATTTGGCAACGACTGAAGAATAGGCACAAGATCTTCAGGTAAGGCTCTACTAGCCAGAGGATGCTTGGTCAATGTCTGGCCAGCCTGAATTACAGGTACTGATTTAGTAATTTCAGCCGGGGTCATGTAGTCGGCAAGAACAGTAGCATCACCCGAGTTTAGCCTGGGAGCAATAGCCATTCTGTCTGTCAGAGAAATTTGATCATAAGGAGACGGTTGTTCCATAACTCGCCTGAGGTCGCGCACTTCTCCTAGCCGATTGGCATACTCAGTAGGCACGACAATCTTCATTGGCAAGCCAGGCACTTCATAAACATTGACTTGAACTACTTCCGGCACAGTCATCCGGTGGAAATATTCGTTGAAATCGAACTTGCCAGCATCAGCCTTGATAGTTTCAATCTGAGCAAGGAGCTCACTATGAGTCTTGGGAGCATCTTCAGGCATACGGCGCATGGTGCGCTCTTCAGTACCCACAAGCTTGACCTTGCTCTCGAAATCGCGAATCAAAACTTCTTTGGGTTTATAGATCAAAGAATCATAAATAAACGCCGGCTCTTGCGCAGCCACGCCCAATTCACGCTCTCTAGTAAGGTCGCGCTTAGTTCCGAGCTGTTCTTCACCTTCGCCGTGGACATTGTCAAGATGGCGATCGCGTTGCGATTTGTCGCCATTTCTCTCACCATTCGCCCTATCACCCGGCGAGCGTGAAGTAGCCGGTGCTGACTCTAGCAAGGGCTCGCTCTTAAAAGCTGGCTTAATGGCCGAACTGGAACCTGGTAAATGCTCGCCCGGTAGTTCACCTGCTGGCTTAGCCAAACTCAAAGTCGATGAAGTTTTTATGCGTGGCTCAAAAGCTCCCGTAGCACCAGCAGTAAGAAAACCGATGGTACCGCCCTTCAAAGTACCAGCCAACACATCTGATAGCGATTTGGCTTCGCGCAGAGAATCGACGCCGCCAAAAACAGCCCCACCGGCAAAACCGGAAGAACCGGCAGTAACAGTCTGACGTAGCGTATGTGCCAATAGTCCAGACTCAGCACTTGTGCCAAATTTAGACGAAACGACCTTGCCAAAACGAGAACCTATAGCTCCCGCTGGCATACCAATCAAACCACCCACACTGGTATTGACAGCCAAGTTCTCAAAATACTTAGCGCCAGAAAAATTACCTTGCTGATCACGAGCAGCGTCAATGTTGAACCCAGACTTAACAGCTCCGAAAGCTGCACCAGACAATCCATGCATGGCTAATTCTGAGGTAAGTCCTGCTCCCAATTTGCTCGTAACAGTTCGAGAAAGTACCCCTTCTGACAGAGCCAGCTTACCGGCCTTGTTGAGCAAAGCGCCTTCAGCCACATTGGACGCAAAATCAACCGACCAATCACCCAAACTTTTTGTGCCACTGACATCTGCCAGCAGAACACCCCGAGCCAAGCCACCCACCGTGCTCTTAAACTTAGGGATAGCAGCAAAAGTATCAGCAGC
>CALRJJ020000473.1:0-4760 GCA_943367505.1 Flavobacterium psychrophilum
CATCGTAGTGCCCGTGGTGATAATTCAACGTCATATCTTCTGTGTGAATTTGACCAGCCTGCGAGGCGATTTTATCGAGTATCACTGGTGACAAGCCATGGGCTGCCCGGTCGCGATTTATTAGTGTCAGCATGTATTCGCGAGCTTGATCAAGCGAGAGAATTGTCTCTGCATCTTGTTCTGCTGATTGCTCTGCGCCTCTAGCTGCGCCAGTAGCGCAGTCGCCACTAGTGGAGAAAACTAGAAATGTCAAAATGGAAATTGAAAGTAGCAAGCACTGCGAATTCTTCATCGTGATATTTATACCGTATTTCTATCATTGACCATGGCTAGCTTCAGTCATACCCTGTTATTGATGTTCCGCATGCAGGTGAGCTGATGGCCGGCGAATTCGATGCAAAACGTGTAGCTGTCGATGATCGGCAACGTGTTGCCGATGCTTTTAAGCAGAATCCGTGGCCAGACCACCAGGCGCTCGAACACATGTTTGATGATGTGGCTAAGGATCCTGCCAAATTCAATGCCGTTGTTGCTGAAATGAAAAAGATGAACGACTCAAGCCACGATGGTCTGGTTGTGAGCGATCAGAAAAGTATCAATGGCAATGTCGAGTTCGTAAAATTTGCCTATCATGTCAATCCTAAAGAAACACGCTTCGACTCGGTCGGACCGCAGGCCGCAACTGATAGAGCACGCGACGAGTATGTTAGGTATCAGGCGAAAGAAGAATCACTGCAGTGGAAGCATTCATTTAGCCCGGCTAACAAGAATATGGATCAATTGGCCGACGAAGTAAGAGCACAGGTCCGGCTTTCTATGCAAGATCCGCATGTCAATTCAATCGGCTATAGCAAATCTCTTCAAGATAGCTTCCAGAAGCTGGACCCCGTCACCTTTGCCATGCTTACCGAAAGGCTATTGAGCACAAACTCAGCTTTCAGTGCTCAACCGCAAGTTCAAGCATATGGCGGAAGCAATGGATTTGCTCCGTACCTTGTATTCAGACCAGGTAATTTAGACTTTGATAAACCGTTGCAGAATAATGCTATGTATTTTGCCAAAATCGAAGCCAATAAATAGTCTGCTAAACCCGCACTAATAGCTTGCCCACGTTCTTGCCTTCAAACAAACTGTTAAGCGCTTGTGGCAGGTTTTCAAAGCCATCCACTATTGTTTCTTCAAAGACTATTTCCTTGTCTTTCACCCAAGGTGCCACTATTTCTAGCATTTCGTCCATGCGATGGGCATAGTCGCGAGCTAATATGCCTTGAATAGTAGCTCGTTGAAAGAGCATGTGCTGCAGAAAGCGTGGTCCGAGATTGGGCTTGTCTAGACCGCCGTCATACTGGCTGATTTGGCCACAAATAATTATTCGCGCTCGCAGTTTTATGTTAGGAATAATGGCATCGGTGACCATGCCGCCAACATTGTCAAAGTAGACGTCTACCCCATCGGTGATTTTTGCGATAGCCTTTGAAAGCGACTCTGCATCTTGATATTGTCGATAGTCTATGGCGCCTTCAAGACCAAGTTTTTCTGTTAAAAAGGAACATTTGCTTACTCCGCCAGCAATGCCGAAAACTTTGCAACCTGCTCGTTTTGCGAATTGAGCGACGAGTGAGCCAACGGCTCCAGCAGCGCCAGAGACAACCACTGTTTCGCCTGGCTTGGGTCTGCCTGCTTCCATCAGCCCAAACCAGGCTGTGCGCCCTGGCATGCCCAGTACTCCAAGAGCTGTGGTGATAGGCGCTGTCTCAGCATCGAGCTTGCGCAGTTCGCTAGCATGGCACTTAGCGTAAAGTTGCCAGCCGGTGTATGAAAGAACGTAATCGCCCTCTTTGAAAGAGCTGCTATTGGAGGCCACAATTTGGCCGACGGCGCCACCTCTTTGCACTATTCCTAAGGGGTGCGGTGGGTCAAACGATTGCCGTTCAGCCTGCTGTATGCGCATGTAGGGGTCAACACTGATGTACTGAGCTTTGACTACTACTTCGTTGCTGGCCAGGGGCTCATTTAGTTCAGCTTCTTTTAGTTCGTAGTGCTCTTCGGTGACGCGGCCGGAGGGGCGTTTGGCATAAATCCACTGACGATTGGTGAAACATGGTGTAACCATTACCCTCACTCCTTTTGCCGCATTTAAAGCAACTTGCCCAGCGATCCTATATACTCGGCCGCCTTTAGAGGTCACAGCGGAGGGCATATGAATTTTAAGCCAGAAGGATACCATTCTCTAACTCCATACTTGACCATGCGCGACGCAGCTAAGGCTATTGAGTTTTACAAGAAAGTTTTTGACGCCAAAGAGCACATGAGAATGCCAGCCCCCGGTGGAAAAATTGGCCATGCTGAGCTTCAGATTGGTGACTCGGTGATTATGTTGGCCGACGAATGTAGCGAAGGCAAGAGCCCTCATGCATTGGGTGGAACTCCGGTTGGATTAATGTTCTACCTGCCTGACGTTGATGCCACTTTTAAATTGGCTCTGGCCGAAGGGGCCACCGTGCAGCGGCCGGTGCAAGACCAGTTCTATGGTGACCGCTCTGGCTCCATTGTTGACCCATTTGGCCATATCTGGCATCTTGCCACCCATGTTGAAGATGTCAGCCCTGAAGAGATGGAAAAGCGTCAGGCTGAAGCTGCTAAGCAAGCTGTGGCAGCGGCAAAATAAATGCTCAATCTCCGCTGAACTTTTGATTCACTGCATTTCTAGTCAATAACTACTACTTACTTACTTACTGAGGAGTTCAAGATGAAACTATTTCTAAATGTATGTGCTTTGGTCTTGGTCGGTGGTTTTGCCGCTGGTACATTGCCTGCTTTTGCCGATGCTGCTGCTGACGCTGCTCGCGATGAAGCTAGAGCCCAAGCAGATAATAATAGAGCCCAAGAGCAAACCGCTAAGGGTCATCCTTTTAGAGCTGGGCGGGCTGCTAAAAAGGCAGAAAGAGCCAGTGAGAAAGCTGCAAAAGAGCAGGCCAAGGCTAACAAAGAAGCCGGCAATGCCAATCAAGGAAAATAATCACAAACTTCGTCACTTCTGAAACTTTTTTGATGCCCCTGCCGTACTGAATTTTGTCGGTGGCAGTTGCAGGTGGCTCAAATTATGTTCGAAGATGCTCAGGCTTTGTTATGGCCGTCCTTTTTCGTTTTTGCGACTTGTATTCTTTTAGAATGGATTGTTTCCAGGGCTAAGGGTATAAGCCTCTACGAAGGCAAGGATGTGCTCTGCAACCTGGGCATTTTTGTTGGTGCCCGAGTTAGTCAGCCACTTTTTGTCGGCTATACCTTTTATTGCTTGAAATTCCTAGAAAGTGTCCGCCCCTGGGAGCTGCCCAATACTATCGCTACCACCGTTGTAGCTGTGGTTTTGACAGATTTGGCTTACTACTGGGAGCATCGCCTCAGCCATACAACCAGGGTTTTGTGGTTTTTCCATGAGGTGCACCATTCTAGTCGTAGCTTCAACCTCACTACTAGTTTTCGCCTGCATTGGCTTGGTCGACTAGTGGCACCGCTGATTTTCGCACCTTTAATTTTGCTGGGCTTTTCTGCCAATCAAGTAGTGCTGTTTCTTTTTGCCAATTTGATTTATCAATTTTTCCTGCACACTAAATTAGTCGGCAAACTTGGTTGGTTGGAGGGAATAGTCAACACGCCCTCGGCTCACCGTGTGCATCACGCTCGTAACAAAATCTATTTAGATAAGAATTTTGGGGGCATTTTGATGTTGTGGGATAGGCTTTTTGGCACCTATCAAGCCGAAGTTGAAGAGCCAGAGTTTGGCGTGTTAGGCAAGTTTCGCAGCAATAATCCATTCACTGTTCAGTTTCATAAAGTGCCTGGATACTCTGCTTTTGCAGGTCATATGCAGCAAGTCGTTCGCTTTTGTAAGGGTAGCTAAACAATTGTCTTTGTAAGGCGCAATTTGTCTTAGTTGGGCTGTAAAAGACACTTTACTCTGATGTCCTAGAGTAGCAATACTCTAAGTAGGCTCGGAAACCATGAACAATTTTAATATCTTCAAGGATCGTGTGCTGTTGTGGCTAAGAAAGATATTTTTGCCAGGAAGATCGATTCTTGACTTTGCTCTGCTCCCGTGGAAAATACTTTTAGTTTCGCTGGCAGGGTTTTCGTTAGTGGTCTTAGGTCGAGGCGGATACGGCCACTGCATGGCCTGGCAGACCTATCCTGCTGCACCGGCGACTGTTGAACTGCGGCGCAATGTTGTCTACGTTCAGCGCAGTTGGCAGAACCTTACGATGGACATAGCTACTCCCAAGCAAGGTCACGGGCCTTTTCCTGCTGTTGTTTGTATACATGGTGGCGCTTGGAAGTCTGGTAATAAAAAGGAGATGCTGCCATGTCTTTATGCTTTAGCGCAGCAGGGCTGTGTGGCGGTTTCGATTGATTACCGCCTGGCCCCAAATCATCATTTTTTAGATCAAATCGATGATTGCAAGGCGGCCGTGCGTTTCCTCCGCACTCATGCTCAAGAGCTGAATATAAATCCCTCGCATATCGGTGCTGTTGGCAGCTCGGCTGGTGGGCATTTGGCATTGTTGCTAGGCACTACAGATACTAAAGAACTACCAATTTCAGGCGATGATATTGAGGTTTCTAGTGCGGTGGAGGTGGTGGTAAGCCTGGCTGGGCCAACAGATCTAAGCAAGGATCTGCCGGCAGATTCGGAGCTGAGTGCAGAAAAATTCATTGGCAAATCCAAGCTGCAGAATCCTGAGTCGTTTGAAAAGGCCAGCCCA
>CALRJJ020000474.1:0-4751 GCA_943367505.1 Flavobacterium psychrophilum
GTCAATCATCGGTTCAACTGAACGATTGAAACGACCACCAAGGTGAGCAATTACATAAATGGCAACGGCCAAAACCATAAACATAACAACCAGGTAGCGTCGCTTGACATGATCGACCGAAACAGCCACCAACCAAGCCGTTGGCCAAGCCAAGATGATGATTTCATCGACTTTAGCAAACTCTGCTCCGAGAGCATAAAAAACTTGCAACGCAGCAAGACTAAACAAAGTACCAGCCAATACCAGGGCCGCTAGCTGATGGCGATAGGGCCCTTCTCGACGCTCGCGATCTCTAAAATAACCAATCATTGCCAACACTAAAGCTATTGGTGAAAGCAAAAGCAAAAGGCAGTCTGAGCCCAACCAGGTGACATGAGAGCAAAAAGCATTCCAGAGAAATGGCGAACCCTGGGCAAAGGCCATATGAGCGAGAAAACCACTGGCGGTGGCACTATTAATTAGCCAGGCTGTGGCTATGGCAAGAAAAGCACTGAGAGCCATAAACAAAATTGAAAGTCGCCACTGTCGACCAATAATAAGCGCCGCCGCCACAGCGGGCACAACCAAGACAAAAGCTTGCTTCGTGAAAGCTGCCATCAAACAAAGAGTGGCCACCACGATTAAACGCGGCAAGCGAAAAAGATTGTCGTCTTTTGGCTTGCGGGCTAGAACAAGATACTGCTGAACGGCCATAACCATAAACATCAAGCCGAGCATGTCGACCCGACCACGAGACGAATAAGCCCAGATCGTGTAAAACGATGACAAGGTCAATAAACCAATCACCCGAGCTAGACGCGAGCAACCGCTAAGGGTAAAGACGCGATAAGAGATCACCAAAGTTATGATCAAGCAGATCATGCTGACCATGCGCATCGGATAAAAAACTGGACCAACTAATTTGAACAGCCAACCAAGCAAGGCAAAATAAACCGGTGGATAAGCAATGCAATACCAGGGCTGCTGCACCAGGCGAGCAAATTCATAAGCGTTGCGGTTCTCCGATAGAGACAAAGATGCCCACATCGAACCGCCTTCATCGGTTAAAGCGTAAGGCGACAGCAAAGCCACCGACCAGCCCTGGTAGTACAAAAAGACCAGAGCCAAGAAGATGGCAGTCACTACCGGCCAGAGCAGTAAATTGTCGATGCGGCGATTTGAGGCAGTTGCCACAGGCCCTTGGCTTCCTTTGATTTAACTATCTACACTGTTAATCACATCTAGCTAGTTTAAACTATTACTAGAGGCCTAGAACCATGAGAGTAAAGGTTAAAGCAAGTGCCCCAGGTACTAAAAATTGTCGGCAAAATCCTACTCTCCCTCTGCCTCATCGGGCTCAACTCAGGCCATGAAGGCAGCAATGAAGGCGGCAATGCTAGCGCCCAAACTAGTTCTTTCTATCATCCCGAAATCAAAGCAAAGCTGAAAAATGGCAAAGTGCTGGTATTCCCTTCAGGCCTTAGGCTAGGCACTTTACAATTGGCTCGCCAAGCGGGGCAGCGAGGCAAAAGTATCAGCGCCTACGGCCGCGTTGAGTTACCGAGCCACAGCCAGGTGGTCCTTGTTCCCTCTAGCTATCTCCTGCAAAATCCAGACCTAATCAATGGTTTTAGCGGCGCCATATCTGGTATCGAGATCAAAAGTAAAGAAGGCACACGATTAGTGCAACAGTTAGCCGCAAAAGAAACCATAGAGACCCTGCGCCTTAGCGGTATACGTTTAGATAGCGAAGTCGTTTCAACTATCAATAGCCTGCCCCAATTGAAGAATTTGCAATTCGACCGAATTCAAGGGCTAGATACAGCAATTGCCGGCAAAATCAGGCCACTAAAGCAGCTCAATTCGTTGGCCCTGACAGCAAATACAATGGCGCTCCTCAAAGAAATAGGGCAAGCAAAATTTTTGAAAAAGCTAGAGCTGAGCAATGCCAACCTCACCCTAAGCGATTTCGCCATGCTGCAAAAACTGCCCGCTCTTGAATTTCTAAGCATTCAAGAAAGTCAGTATGCCGACGCGGCCGTTGCCTACTTTTCCCGCTTCAAAAATTTAAAAATTCTCTGGCTGGGCAAGCGTCATTGGACCAAAGAAACAATGATGCAGCTAGAAAAGCTGACCAACCTGGAAGAATTGCACGTGCAAGTAGCGAGCGAAGAATTGCCCCTGTACGTAAAGCTATACAATGCTTTGCCAGGAATAGTGAAGCCATAGCAGTCACTACCGGCGATATCACTCAAAGGCAGATTTAATCAGGCCCAGGCCACAAAAAGCCAAAAGTTTGCTACCATGAGCCCCAAGAAGCTGGCGCCACGGGAATTGACACATGTTATTTGCTTGCCATTTGAAAACCGATACGAGATGGTAGATAAATCGGAGATCAACCAATCGGCTGGGTTCGCCCTCATCGCCATTTGTGTTCTTTTATTCTTGTCAGGCTTCAGTGCCTTAATTTACGAAGTAGTTTGGGTCCGCTCACTAGGCTTGGTGGTTGGCAACAGCACTCAAGCAACTAGTTGCGTCCTGGCAGTTTTTCTCGGTGGTCTTTCTGTCGGCGCCCTGATCGGCGGGAAGCTAGCAGACCGGAAGAATTTTCCTCATTTATTAGCCTATGGATTACTGGAAATTAGCATTGGCATTGCCGCCATTCTAGTAACAGCCGGGCTCAGTGCCGCCAGCCTCTGGTTTCTCAAGACTGTTGACTTGTTTCCCAGCGGCTCAGCCTATCTAACCGTAGCGAGACTGCTTCTAGCCACTATCTTTATTTTGGTCCCGACCATATTCATGGGCGCTACCTTGCCTATCCTGACCCGATACTTTTCGGGTGTGCACGAGCGCGCCGCGCATTTCCTCACCCTTCTATACGGCCTCAATACCCTCGGGGCAGTTCTCGGCAGTCTGGCAGCAACTTTCGGCACCCTTCCTTATCTAGGGGTCTCGGGCACAACTTATTTTGCCGCAGCAGTAAACGGCACAGTCGGTCTCTTGGCTTGTCTTGTGTATATCAAAACAAGAGGCCACAGGCCCCTGGGCGAGAGCCCCAGCCCAACGGCAGAAGAAATTCAACCAGCCCCTGAAAAAATAAATCTTCAAGCAATCTATTGCACAGCAGCTTTGACTGGCTTTACAGCGCTAGCCTACGAAGTTCTCTACATTCGTTTTATCAGATTCTATACAGATTCAAGCACCTACAGCTTTGCTTTGATGGTTAGCTCATTTCTCTTTGGCTTGGCCATAGGCAGCTGGATCAACAACAAGTTTCTAGCGAAAGCTAATGAGCGCACCGACGGCGCCCTCTACCAGATGCGCCTCTTAGGCCTAATTCAGTTTTCGGTAGCAGCTGTCTCTGCTATCGGTTTCCTTTGCTTACCAGGAGTACTGGTGTTCAAGGCCTTCTTCATGATGCATGACATCCAAGGGCTTTTGTTCCAGGTCATATCCGCCTTTACTTATATGATTTTCCCAGCCACCCTCATTGGTATTTCCTTCCCCGCTATTGGCGGCATTGCTGCCAGCCAAACCAACGAGGTTGGCAATGCTGTTGGCCGCGTCTATGCCGCTAATACCCTCGGCTGCATCTTCGGCTCAGCCCTCACCGGGCTGGCCTTCTTGCCCCTGATGGGCTCACAACTAACCTTTGAACTAATGATGGTCTTGTCAGTTTGCACTGGCTTCGTCTGCCTCCTTAGCGCTGAACCAAAAAAAGCAAAATACAAACTTTTTATAGCACCATTCCTGGTGCTAGTGCTGTTCTTAGCTTTGGTACCACAAAACTATCTAGAAAACTCATACGCCCTACTGATGAGCGGCAAAATAGAAAAATGCAAAGACGACGCTGGGGCCAAAGTACTGCTCTTTGACCAGAGCGGAGTAAAAAGACTAATCGTCAACGGCACATTTTACTCAAGCACAGTAGTGACGGCCCAACGCTACATGAGAGTGATTGGAGAACTGCCCGTACTGCTCCATGACAATCCCAAAAATGTCCTCAGTGTCTGCTTTGGCATTGGCACCACCAGTGGTTCTATAGTCAAACACCCCGACGTCGAGCACCTCGATATCGTTGAACTATCTCCTACTGTTATAGAATTCGGCCAATATTTCAAACCTACTAATGGCGATGTTCTCGCCAATCCGAAACAAACAGTTCATATAGAAGATGGGCGCAATTACTTACTGCGCAAAGAAAACAAATATGATGTCATTTCATTTGAGGCACCACCACCCTGTGATGCCGGAGTAGTTAGTCTTTATTCTAAAGAATTCTACGAGCTCTGCAAAAGTCGCCTGAACAAAGGCGGCCTGATTTGCCAGTGGATGCCGATGGAGACAGAATCGGCGCCCTTATGGAAAATGATGATCAAAACTATGATGGTAGTTTTTCCTTATGTCACTGTTTGGAATCCCGATTCAGGCGAAGCCATTGTTATTGCCTCCATGGAACCAATCAAATTTGACATAAGCAAAGTGCAAGCAAAGCTCGAGCGCACCCCCCTGGTGCAAACCAGCTTAGAAGAAGTGGGCCTGGGCAATGCCTACGCCCTGGCGTCCACCTTCCTCATGGACGGCGAGCCCATGGCCAAATACTTAGCAGATACTGCCGTAATCACCGACGACCGTCCCTACCTGGAGTTCTTCTTGCCTTTCAGCGGCCCATCACTGTGCGCCAAAGACTTAGAGTCAGTTGGCAGCAAACCCAGCGACATACTGGCCAACGAACAATATGATCACGAACTATTCGCAAAGAATGTCCAGGC
>CALRJJ020000475.1:0-4745 GCA_943367505.1 Flavobacterium psychrophilum
TGGCAATGGCGACGTCTTCTCTCCTGAAAACGCGTTGAGGCTGCTTGAAATCACGGGCTGTGACGGCGTGGCCGTAGCTCGCGGTAGCCTGGGCAATCCCTGGTTGATTCCACGCATCACTAAGTATCTCGATCATGGCATTCTCGATGATCCGCCAGACGACGTAGAAAAGCTCATCTGCGCTTATCTGCACAGCGTTGGACTGGTGAAATATAAAGGCCTGCGTATAGGTGTCAATGAATCCAGGCGCCATGTAATCAACTACACCAAGGGCATTGTCGGCGCTGCACCCTACCGCGCCAGACTGACTCAAGTTCTTGATTTGCAAGCAGCAGCCGACATTTTGGCCGAACTGGCCCTGGTTGTTGGCGGCAGCGAAGGCCATCAGCGCTTCTTACTGGCAGTAGAGAAGAATAATCTCGAAAATAGCAAACATCCAGGCGAAGGGCACAGCGACAGAGAAGGCAGTGTCCAGACCCCAGTTGATCTCAGTGCCATCCTGCCAGTCGCAGTACCATAAAATGGCGTTGATGAACGGAGTCATGGTCCAGCCCATGATGCCAGCCATAAATGCGAAAAGTAGAAGTGTTGCCCAGAAATCCATATTTGCTTGCTAGAAGTCCCAGAAGTCGATAACAAACAGAGTGTAGTGCTGCTTTTTGCCTTTGGCAACGGGAATTCTCCCATGGCAGA
The DNA here is from genome assembly GCA_943367505.1 of Flavobacterium psychrophilum. Classification (GTDB taxonomy): domain Bacteria; phylum Cyanobacteriota; class Vampirovibrionia; order Obscuribacterales; family Obscuribacteraceae. The sequence continues at coordinate 694 of CALRJJ020000475.1, forward strand.
GAGGTTTTCAAGCGTATTTGGCAAAAATTAAGCTCCCTTCTGATTACTCAAAAGGACGCTCAAAGCTAAACCTGTTCAGGCCTAGGCTAATACATGTATTGGCCAGAAGGTGAGATCAAAATTGTTCCATCGCCTTCAGCTGCAACCATTTGCAAAGCTTGAATGACTGCGTTGGCAGTTTTGTGCTGCTCACGAGTTTCGTTCTTGATTTGCTTGGCTCTTTGAGCTACTCGAAGCACCAACTCATAACGGTTGACGTTCTCTTTAAGTAACTGGTCAAGGATTCTAGTAGTGCTCATGCGGGAATTCACCCCTCGGAAGTTCGTATGCGTAGCCTCTCAGCATACACGATATGAGCCAGATTGTTGGCAGCATCCTCTAGTTTGTCGTTTACTACTTCATATTGAAATACATTTTTTTCTTGTAATTCTTGCTTAGCCTTCTGTAATCTCACCAGAATAATCTCTGCAGTCTCGGTGGCCCTGGCCCGCAAGCGCTCTTCCAGCTCATTAAAATTGGGCGGAGAGATAAATATCAAGATCGCTGCTGGGCTCTGAGAGTGAATCTGGCGCGCCCCTTGAACCTCCAGCTCAAGCAACACATCATGGCCAGCCTTCAACTGAGCGTTCACCCAGCTCTTTGGAGTGCCATAACAATTGCCCGCAAACTCTGCCCATTCCATGAACTCATTGCGCTCGACCATGGCATCAAAAGTAGCCCGGTCGCGGAAGAAATATGACTGACCCTCAACTTCGCCCGGCCTAGGCAATCTGGTGGTCACCGAAACTGACCTTACCAATCCCACCACCCTAGACATGACTAAATCGACAAGGGTACCCTTGCCGACCCCTGAAGGCCCGGTCAGAACTATTAAATTGCCCATTTTGAGCCGATGATTGGGACCGCCCGCTTTGTGACCAAGTTTTGTAAGCGGTTCGCCGGTGTTCATAAAAAACCCCCGCGAGTTTGATAAATTGTCAGCTATTAAACCTTAAGTATCTAAACCATGCAACCATTTGACGCGCTATCTATAAGAGCCGTGCTGGCAGAAGCCCGCCCACTCATCATAAACAGAAAAGTGGACCGATTTACTCAACTTGGCCGAGATGAAGTATTGCTCACACTGCGCGGAAAATCAGGGGTAAACAGTTTGTTTATCTCAGCTCAGTCGGTCCATGGCCGCATGTGCTTAGTGCAAACAAATCAAGTTCATGCCAAAGGCGACAAAATTGACCCGGTCACTGACCGCTATGTCTCGAAGTATGGAACTGGTAGTTCCGTGCCCAATTTTTGCCTTCTGCTGAGAAAGCATCTGGCTGGCGCGACATTAATTGCAGCGGAACAACCTTTAGGCGAAAGGATTATCGATCTTGTCTTTTCCTGCGTCGATGAAGTCGGCACCGCAGCAATCAAAATTCTTACAGCCGAGATTATGGGTCGCCATAGTAACTTGATCTTTTGGGAAAAAGAGGGGGCAAAAATAGTATCGGCCTCGCACAACGTCACAAAAGACATGAGTAGACAAAGAGAAATTGCTCCTGGCTTGCGCTACGAACGGCCCCCCTCGCAAGAGCGACCCAGCCTATATACAGTCAATCAAGATGCTTTTCTTCAACTATTCAACCAAGCCACAGAAATAAACATTCAAAATTCAACAGCCAAGGCAGCTCCAGAATCAGCACCGCTAGCGATACCAGAACCAACAGGCAACCCAGACCAAACTGCTAGCCTAAGTTCTAGTCAAGTTTCGAGTCAACTTTCAGGTCTAGGGGCAGGATCAACAACCGCTGCTCCCCCCACCACGATCGAACAATGGATAATTGCCACCTTCACTGGTGCTGGTCGACATCTCTGCGAAGAGCTTGTTTTAGCAGCTGGATTGGTGAGCGAAATCGAGAAAGCAAGATCAATAGAAAATGCTGGCGATAAGCTCTGGCAGCGAGTTGAACAACTAAGAGCAAACGAAAACTACCGCCCTTTCCTATTCACCGATTTGAGCCGTTACTCAGTTCTCGGTTGGTATCCAACCAGCAAGAATGAACAGGTCTTACCAACGAAGTCACTTCCTTCGGTCAACGATTTAATCGAAGAATACTTCCGTTCTTGCGAATTGACCGAGCAATGCAACCAACTGCGAGAAAGACTGCGTACTGATCTCAATCAAGAGCTCAACAAAATCGATGCCCGTCTAAAAATGGCTGAGCAGCATGTTTTGCCAGGCAATGATATTCACTTACAAAAGAAATTAGGCGATTTGATTTTAGCTAATTTAACTGAAATCAAAATCGGGCAAGAGCTTCTTGAAGCAGAAGATTTGTTCGGAAACACCGGGAAAATCGTAATCAAGCTCAATCCCAACTTGAGCGCGGCTCAAAACGCTCAAATGTATTATCGACAATACGCTAAATCGAGAGCACGTCACACCACCGCGAGCCAGTCAGTCAATGAAGCCCGCGCGCGCAGGGCAACGCTTGAGGAACATTTGAAGCGAATTGAAGGGGCAAAAGACATATTTGAATTGCGCCACCTCAAAGAAAATCTCACGGGTCGCAAGGCTCACGAGATAGCAAAGCCTAAAGCGAAAGCGAAAAAAGGAAATGACAGCAAAATACTTTCAGTCAATTCAAGCGATGGCTGGACTATTTATGTCGGTCGCAACCGCATGGAAAACGACTATTTGCTTTCGCGATTAGCCCAACCGAACGATCTATGGTTCCATGTATTAGGTCAGGGTGGTGCCCACGTTTTGATTCGCATACCATCATCAAAGCAAGAACCGCCCATGACCACAATTCTTGAAGCCGCCCAAATTGCCGCCCGCCTATCTAAAGCGAGCACGGGCGCAAAAGTAAGGGTGGTTTACACCCAATGCAAACATGTGCGCAAGCTGGCGAAAGACAAACCCGGCCTAGTAAAGTACGAACAAGAAAAGACTGTGGAGGTTGATACCTCACAGCCAATGCCGAAGCCAATGAAACAACTTTTTAATCACTAACAGCCATATTGCCGATAGCGCTACCTTCAGAAAGTTTGCCCTTACATCTTGCGGAAAAGAGCAACTACAGTTCCTTGTATCGTCAGGGTCTGATTACCAGACACAAATATTGGTTCCATCTCGCTGTTAGCTGGCTGTAAGCGGAAGCCGCCGCGTTCTTTATAGAAGCGCTTAAGAGTAGCGCTACCATCTTCTAGCAAGGCCACTACAACCTCGCCATTGTTTGGCGACGGATTTGGTTTGACGATAACAAAGTCACCGTCGAAAATTCCATCTTCAATCATTGATTCGCCTTTGACCTGCAAAGCAAAGCAACCAGCCTCGCCATACTGACTGTCAATCTCTAGAAATTCGCGAGATTCGACAGCATCGATTGGCCGACCGGCCGCAATGGCACCAGCCATTGGAATACCACGAGGAGGGCCGCCCGCGGAAAAATCAGCTGCACCCTTTTGCCGACGGCTATTGAATTCAATCACGCCTTTTGCTGCGAGAGCAGCCACTCCATCGACATGATTATCAGCAGCATGACTATTGACAGCACTGACCGGCGCACCACTGGCAGCACCATCTAAGAAATTAAGGCCCTCAGGTAGATTCTGACAGTGCTTAAAGCCCTCAGAAAGAACTCGAAGAGAACGATTCAGGCCTGGTTCCCAATGCACTAAGCCTTTCTTTTTAAGAGCTGCCACATGCTGATGAACAGTCATGCGATTCTTTAAACCAAGGGCACTAGCAAGCTCAGCGAGAGTAGGCGGATAGCCATGCTCATCGCTCAATTTCACAATTAAATTGAGTACATCCTGCTGTCGTGCTGGCAACGGCTTGTCTGTATCTATCACCTGAACGCCCTCTTTGAACAAAGCCATACGTAAGTATAGTATCACATACCCTACTATGATTTGTCGAGCTTTTTCTACAGAATCTCCGCATAGGGCACTTTCAAACTATTGCGCCAGCTTTTGCATTTTCGCGATCACTTCTCTTTCGTTGAAAGCGATAATCTCAAAGTAAAACGGACTCTTCTTAAAAGTAGCGAAAAAGCTACGGAGATAGC